>URPI01000053.1 GCA_900549705.1 uncultured Eubacteriales bacterium | reverse complement strand
CATCGGCTCCTGCACCAATTCCTCCCTGTACGACATGCTCAAGGTCGCCGCCATGCTGAAGGGCAAGACCATTCACCCCTCTGTCAGCCTGTCCGTGTCCCCCGGCTCCCGGCAGGTGCTGACCATGCTCAGCGACTGCGGCGCCCTGTCGGACATCCTCGCCAGCGGCGCGCGGGTGCTGGAATGCGCCTGCGGCCCCTGCATCGGCATGGGCTTCTCCCCCAATTCCGGCGGTGTCAGCCTGCGCACCTTCAACCGGAATTTCCTGGGCAGAAGCGGCACCAAGGATGCCCAGGTGTATCTGGTGTCCCCGGAAACGGCGGCAGCCTCCGCCCTTACCGGCTACATCACCGACCCCACGACCCTGCCCCCCATTCCCGATATTCGGCTGCCGGAGCGATTTGTCATTGATGACAGCAGCGTGTTGCAGCCCCTGCCCCCGGCGGAGGCAGTGGAGGCCGTGGTTGTCCGCGGTCCCAATATCAAGCCCTTCCCCAAGGGAAAACCTGTGGGGGATGAAATCAGCGCACAGCTGGTGCTCAAGGTGGGCGACAACATCACCACCGACCACATCATGCCCGCCGGTGCGAAGGTGCTTCCCTACCGCTCCAACATCCCCAAAATGAGCGAATTCTGCTTTGAGGTCTGCGACCCGGACTTCCCTGCCCGTGCCAAGGCGGCGGGCAGCGGCATCATTCTGGGCGGCAGCAACTATGGGCAAGGCTCCTCCCGGGAGCACGCTGCCCTGGTGCCCATGCATTTGGGCATCCGTGCTGTGGTGACCAAGAGCTTTGCCAGAATCCATGTAGCGAACCTGATTAACGCCGGGATTCTGCCCCTGACCTTTGAAAACGAGGCCGATTACAATAAATTTACCCAGGGCGACAAGCTGACCATCTCCGGCATTTTGGAGGGCATGGACACCGGTTTTGTCACCATGAAAAATGAAACAGGCGAACAAGTACGCCTGCACTGCAACCTGACCCAGCGGCAGAAGGAGATTCTGCTGGCAGGCGGTCTGCTGGAATATACCCGGGAGGCGAATGCATAATGGAAAAATCCATCGAAAAGGCTCTGAATGACTTGGGCAGCGCCGTCAAAGAGCATCTGGATCGGGAGGGGCAGATTCTCTCTGCAATGGATGCCTTCTCCGTCCTGCTGCGCCAGCAGCTGGAACGCATCGACAATATGCAAACCGACAAGGTGGATTTCTCTCAAAAGGAAACCGTTACCATCGGCGTTATCAACGGGGACGGCATCGGCGAAATCATTGTTCCCCAGGCAAAGCGGGTGCTGGAAGCGCTGCTTGCCGATGAAATTCAGTCCGGCAAGGTGGTTGTCAAGCAGATTCAGGGCTTGACCATCGAAAACCGGCTGGCGCTGGGCGAGAGCGTCCCGGCGGATGTGCTTGCCGACATCAAGGCCTGTGATGTGCTGCTGAAAGGCCCCACTACCACCCCCATGGGGGGCAAAATGGAGAGCGCCAATGTGACGCTGCGCCGGGAGCTGGATTTGTACGCCAACGTCCGTCCGGTGAGCATCCCGGAGGAGGGCATCGACTGGATGTTCTACCGGGAGAATACCGAGGGTGAGTATGTGCTGGGCAGCCGGGGCGTTTCCTTGGACGGTATGGCCGTGGATTTCAAGGTTACCACCGATGCCGGAACCCGGCGGATTGCCCGTGCCGCCTTTGACTATGCCCGCCAGAACGGCAAAACAAGGGTGAGCATCGTCACCAAGGCCAATATCATGAAAAAGACTGATGGCAAATTCACCGCCATTGCCCACGAGGTAGCCAAGGATTATCCTGAAATCGCCGTGGACGACTGGTATATTGACATTATGACCGCCAACCTGGTGAATCCCGCCATCCGCAATCAGTTCCAGGTGGTGCTGCTGCCCAACCTCTACGGCGACATCATCACCGATGAAGCTGCCCAGATTCAGGGCGGTGTGGGCACGGCGGGCAGTGCCAACATCGGTGACCGTTTTGCCATGTTTGAGGCCATCCACGGTTCCGCCCCCCGGCTTATGGAACTGGGACTGGAGGAATTTGCCAATCCCCAGAGCATTCTGAAAGCCGAGGCCATGCTCCTGCGCCACATCTGCCGCCCCTACGCCGCAGAGCGACTGGAGCGGGCACTGGAGGATAACCCCCTGAAAGTCACCGGCGACCGCGACGGCGCAACCTGCCGGGAATATACCGATATGCTGGTGGAAATGCTGTAACATTACTGGGGAGATGTCCCTGTACTGATTGACACTTTTCCATGAGAAACGCGATAAAATGTTTCACGTGAAACATTTTGAAAAACCGTAAAGCAACGGGCTGGTTCATGACGAACCAGCCCGTAAATTTTAAGCTGTTTTATTGGAAAAAGACCTGCAGACAGTTATACAAGTCCGGCAGCCAGCAGTTGAACCCATGACCGCCGCCAGGGAAAACCACAAAGGCAAAATTCTCGCCGTCCTCGAATCGGTCAGCCATTTCGTCCAGAACAGTATTCAGAAATTCCTCCTGATTTTCCAGGGAAAAGTCCGTGGTACCGTTGCCGTTGTACCAGAAGCGGATGGGCAAATCCTGATATTCTTCGGATTCCAGGGTTTCCTGAAAAACGTCGAAATCGCACCAAATACCGGAGAAATTGCCGAAATAAGCAAACTGGTCAAGGCAGTGGAGCATGATGGAATTGACGGTGGTCATAGAGCCGCGGCTCAGCCCCACAAAGGCGCGATGCTCCCGGGCATCCGGCGCATCTGCATAGGTGGAGTAGGTGGAATCAATCAGCGGGATGATTTCGCCCCGCATTTCCTCCCAGAAATACATGGGCCAGACGTTTGCCAGGCTGTCCCCGTTCCAGTAGTCCGTGAACAGTCCCGCCTTGTCCTCTGGAATGGAGTAATAGGTGGGGGCAACCACAATGCAGGGGGCGCACTCTCCCCGCTCCATCATCTGGTCAAGCATATTGCAGGTGGACTGGCCAAGGCGGTTGTCCCCCAGCCAGTACTCCTCCTTTGCCCCGGTGCCGTGGAGGGCATAAACCACATTGTATTGCTGGCTGGGGTCGTAGCCGTAGGGCAGATAGACGCAGAGGGACTTTTCCATGAGGAATTCCGTTTCATCCCCGCACAATGCCTCCCGGTCAACGGGCGGTGTGGTGTCGTTGTCGTCTGCGGCGGACAGATATTCGCCGGAAGCCACCGCCTCCAGGGCGTAGGAATGGGTCGTGTAGGTCAGCTTCTCTACCCTGCCCCGGTGCTCCGCTTGCTGGGTGTAGGTGCTGTCAATGGGAATCTTCTCAATAAACGGCCAGTCATAGCTGCCCTCTGCGCTGACCGGAAGGGCCATGACCAAAACGGATGCCAACAGCAGCGCAATGTATCTTTTCATCGGTTCCACCCCTTGTAATGTGATTTCTTTCCATATTATAGTGGACACGTTGCAGAGCGTCAAGGGGTAGGGATAATGGCAATACTGGCAATGGGAGAAATTCACGGATTATCTATTGAGAAATAGGAGAAGTTACGCTATACTATATACAAAATAAGTTACGCTTACAGATAGAAACAGGAGAGAACGACCATGAAACCGGTATTGACCATAAACAAACTGATTCAGGCCGCACGGCATTTTTGCGAAACGGAAAGCGGCGAAAACCATGTTGAACTGATTGGCATTACAGACGGAAAAGCAGTCGGCACTTATATTGAACACAGATTTCAGCGTTTTTTGCAATCGCAGTACAGCGTTGAAGTGGGAAACAGCGCAAAGGGAATCGATCTGCCGGGGGCAGACATTCAAACCGACATAAAGGTTACTTCCATTACACAGCCGCAATCCAGCTGCCCATTCAAAAATGCGCGTCAAAAAATCTTTGGCCTTGGTTATAACCTGCTTGTTTTTGTGTATGACAAGCAGGACATGGACAACATATGTACCCTGCGCTTTACCCACTGTACGTTTATAGCCAAGGAACGGACAGGCGATTTTACCATTACAAAGCGGCTGCGGGAAATGGTCGGTGACGGTGCAAACAAGGAAGATATTATCGGCTTGTTGCAGGACAGAAGTGTTCCTGGTGATGAAATTGTTTACAATGACCTTGCCGATGAAATCCTTGCCCATCCCCCCAAGCAGGGTTATTTGACCATCAGTAATGCGCTGCAATGGCGATTGCAGTACACAAGGGTTATTGCGCTGGATAACCGTGTTGAAGGAGTCACCAATTATGAGTGGTAAACGGGAATATGGTGATTACCAAACCCCGGTTGATTTTGCAGAAAAGGTTTGTCTTTATCTAAAGAAACACCGCCATATAGAGCCGTCTGCAATTGTAGAGCCAACCTGCGGCGTTGGGGGATTCCTAAAGGCAAGCCTGTTGTTTGATGCCAATGAATACTATGGGATTGAAATAAATCCAGAGTATTGTAATGTTTGCAGGAACACCGTTGGCAGTGATAAAGTGAAGATTATCAATTCTGATTTTTTTGCATTTCCTTCAAAAACGCTTATTCAAGATATGCGCCAAATTCTTGTGATTGGCAATCCCCCATGGGTAACAAACAGTACCCTTTCGGCACTTGGCTCTGACAATTTGCCCCTGAAGACAAATTTTAAGGGATTAAAAGGAATGGATGCCATCACCGGCGCAAGTAATTTTGATATTTGCGAGTATATTATTTTGCAGCTTATCCATGAATACAGGGATTCCAATACGGTTATTGCCATGCTTTGCAAGACATCCGTTGCGAGAAATGTTTTTATGGAACTAAAGAGAAACGGCATAAGTTTCTCTGCCTGCGATATACTGGAATTTGATGCGGCAAAGGTCTTTGGAATTACTGCCAGCGCGTGTGTGCTGGTGGTTGTGCTATCGGAAAATGCTGTTTCTCCCGAAATCTGCAATGTTTATGACTTTGAAAATCCAGAAGTTATACAGTCGAAGTTTGGGTACAAAAACGGACAATTCTGCAACAACCTGGGCGTTGATGCAGAAGATTTCGACGGACAATGCTGCTTTGAATGGCGGCAGGGAGTCAAGCATGACTGTGCAAAAGTTATGGAATTGACTGTGAAAAACGGAACTCTTCAAAATGGGCAGAAGGAGGAAGTCCAAATTGAAGATGCACTGGTATTCCCACTTGTGAAAAGCAGTATGTTCAAAGCGCCTGTGATTGACCATTTTTCAAAGTACGTCATCGTGACGCAGAAGAAAGCACGGGAGGAAACAGCGCATCTTGCATGGGAGCTTCCAAAAACATGGAAGTATTTAAATGACAACATCGAATCGTTTGAAAACAGGAAGAGCGTAATATACCGCGGGGCACCGCCCTTTTCGATGTTTGGAGTTGGCAATTATTCCTATGCAAAATACAAAGTGGGTGTAAGCGGCTTTTATAAGCAGCCTTTGTTCTCCCTGCTGTATTCGGGCGATGGAAAGCCTGTCATGACCGATGACACAAGCTACTTTATCTGCTTTGAGCAGTATGATATGGCCTACGTTGCGATGCTCCTGCTCAATTCAGCAAAAGTTCAGAAATTTCTCACAAGGATTGCTTTCCTGGATGCAAAAAGACCATACACAAAAAAAGTTCTCGAACGGATTGATTTTGAAAAAATTGTCGAAGCCTTAACCATGGATGAATTGATGGAGACAGAGAAGGCGTTAAGTCTCCCCCACTATGCCACAACACCCATGTACGATGCTTTTAAGGCATCGCTTGGGTTCCGCCAGCTGAGATTTGCATAAAGTGGGAACGTATTGCTGGTACATTCATTGCCCCTAAAAAATCCACAGCCTGTTCCCTATTTGTGGAAACAGGCTGTGGATTTTCTTAAATTATTCAATATTGTGCCGCCTCGGCACTCTTGAGCTGCAATTGCAGCCTGTCCGCGATGAGGGCGATGAACTCACTGTTTGTGGGTTTCCCCTTGGTATTTGACACGGTATAGCCGAAGAACCGCTGCAAGGTGTCCAAATCGCCTCTGTCCCAGGCTACCTCGATGGCGTGGCGAATGGCTCGTTCCACCCGGCTGGGGGTGGTCTGGAAGGTCTTTGCCACCATGGGATACAGCACCTTGGTAATGGCGTTGATCACGTCCATATCCCCCACGGCAATGATAATGGCCTCCCGCAGATACTGGTAGCCCTTGATGTGGGCGGGGACACCAATCTCATGGATGATGTTTGTCACCATGGACTCGATGCTGTTTTTGTCCACGCGGCGCGGTGCCGGATTCCGAAGGCTCTCCCCTCCCCGGATTTCCTCCAACCGCTCCACAATGGCGTTCATGTCACAGGGTTTCAGCATTAGGTAGCAAACACCCAGGCTGGCTGCACTGCCGGACACATAATCCGACAAAAATACGCTGGTTGCCAAGGTCTTTGGCCGCCGATCCATGCCGGAAATGGCTCGAAGTACGCTGATGCCGTCTTTTTTGCTGAGCATCATGTCCAGCACCAGCAGATCCGGCTTGCGCTCCCCAATCAGCCGAATGGCCTGCTCTCCGTCAGCCGCAGTTCCCACCACCTGGAATCCCTCCGTGCGCTGCAACGCAGCAGATAGGGCATTTGTAAATTCCTCGGTACTGTCTGCAATCAGTACAGTGGCTGCACGTTCCATACAATCCTCTCCTGTCAAACTAAATTTTTCCCCATTCGGCTCTGCATTTATCTTACCTCTGTGCGACAGGTATAATTTAGCACGGCAGTCTTCTAAATGCAATAAGATTCCTCAACAAATATTCGTTACAATTTCACATTTTCATGTCGAATGCAGATTATTTCGACATTTATTTGCGAAATAATAAAAAATGCAGAATCCTTTGTCGAGCGCTGCACTTTTCCGTTTGCGCAATTGACGATTTGGGGTTTGTGGTGTACAATAATACAACCTGATTGGCCGCCCGACCCCAATATATTGCGATGGAGGATGAATCCCATGAATGAATGTTGGAACCTGAACCCCATTTACACCGGCTTTGATGACCCTCGGTTTGAGGAAGATTTGCAGGCGCTGCGCCGGACAGTGCGTGACCTGGAGGAGCTGACCCAGCACCTGACCGGTGACAGCGCTACGTTGCTCAAGCGCGGCCTTACGCTACAGGAGCGGCTGCAGGAGCTGGCTGAAAAGCTCCTGTGCTATGCCGAGCTGCGCCAGGCAGCCTGCACCACCGATGCGGAAGCCGGTTCCAAAATCGGCAAAATCATGGGGGTCTACAGCGACAGCGCCGCGCCGGTTGCCGCCTTTGAAGGCTGGCTGGCAGCAATCCCGGATTTGGACAGTTTGATTGCGTCTGATCCGCTTTTTGAAGAATACCGCTTTATTTTGGAACGCAAAAAGCTGGGAAGTCTCCATCTGCTGCCCGGTATTGGTGAAAAGGTGATGGCAAAGCTGAAGATTTCCGGCTCCAATGCCTGGGCGGAATTGCAGCAGTACCTGACCAGCACGGTGAAGGTCACTTACCGGGGCGAGGAAATTAACCTCTCCGCCGTCCGCAATCTGGCCTATTCTGCCGAGGCGGAGGTACGTAAGGATGCTTATGAAGCGGAGCTTGCCTGCTACCGTTCCATTGAAGACAGCGTTGCCTATGCTCTTAATTCTCTGAAGCTGGAAACGCTGAATGAATGTGAGCTGCGGGGCTATGAAAGCCCGTTGGCAAGGACGCTGGAGCAGTCCAACATGGAAAAGAAGACCTTGGATGCCATGTTTGCCGCCATCGACCAGAAGCTTCCAATGTTCCGCCGCTATCTGAAAGCCAAGGCGCACGCCTTGGGGCACGAAAACGGGCTGCCCTGGTATGACCTGTTTGCCCCCATGGGCAAAAGCTCCACCCGTTTTACCACCCAGGATGCCCGGGATTACCTGGTGGAGCTGTTCTCCCACTTTGACGATGAACTCAGCGGTATGGTCGCCCGCGCCTTTGACGAAGAATGGATTGACTTCTACCCCCGCAGCGGCAAGGCAGGCGGCGCTTTTTGCAGCGACGTAAGCTGCATCGGTCAGAGCCGGATTCTGACGAATTTTGACGGAACGCTGGGAGATGTGGTGACGCTGGCGCACGAATTGGGTCATGCCTTCCACAATCAGTGCATTGCCGACCATCGACCCCTGAACCATGACTATTCTATGCCCGTGGCCGAAACCGCCTCCACCTTCAATGAGTGCGTGGTGATGAATCACGCCATTGCCCAGGCCGCCGACGATGCAGAAAAGCTGAATCTGATTGAAAGCCAGCTCCAGGACGTGACCCAGATTATTGTGGACATCTATTCCCGCTATCGCTTCGAGGATGCGGTGCTCCGCCGCCGGAAGGAAGAATTCATGGGCGCAGCAGAGCTGTGCCGCATCATGCTCCAGGCGCAGGCGGACAGCTATGGTGACGGATTGGACAGCGCATTGCGCCATCCGTATATGTGGCTGTGCAAGAGCCATTATTATGGCTCTACGTTCTACAATTTCCCCTATGCCTTTGGCGGACTGTTTGCCCGGGGACTGTATGCGAAATACGCCCAGGAGGGTGCGTCCTTCGTGCCCATCTACAAGAAGCTGCTGCATACCACCACCGTTGCAACCGCTGAGGATGCTGCCAAGGTGGCCGGAATTGACCTGACCGACAAGGAATTCTGGCTCAGCGCATTGGCTGAGGTCGAAGAAAAAATCGATATGTTTTGCGCGCTTGTCGAAATGTAATCGACGTTTTTCAAGATGATTTTTGGGGGCTTTCTGCCCCAATAGAACGAAATTAAGAGAGGAAAACCGCTATGACGGAATTTACTGCGTCTTTATGTCAGTTTTTGAATGAATCCCACAGCCCCTATCATGCCCAGGCAGCCCTGCGGCGCACCCTGAATGCGGAAGGATATGTGAACCTCCCGGAAGGAGACGAATGGAATCTGACCCCCGGCGGAAAATACTATGTGTGCCGGGGCGGTGCAGCGGTGATTGCATTCCGCATTCCTGCGGAGACCCCCAAGGGCTTCCTGATGGCGGCGGCGCACACTGACCGCCCCAGCCTGAAGCTGAAGGAGAATGGCGAAAAGGTGGGAGCCTACACCTCGCTACAGGTGGAGCGCTATGGCGGGCTGCTGATTGCCCCCTGGCTTGACCGTCCCCTGAGCCTGGCCGGACGGGTGATGGTGCAGACGGCGCATGGCGCAAAATCCGTACTGGTGGATATTGACCGTGACCTGCTGCTGATTCCCAATGTGGCCATTCACATGAACCGTCAGGCAAACGACGGCTACAAGTGGAACCCGGTGATGGATGTCAATCCCCTGCTGGGCGGTAAGAATGCTGCCGGAAAGCTGACGACCCTTCTGGAAGAAGCGGCTGGCGGCAAGATTCTGGGGCATGACCTGACGCTGTACGTCCGGGAGGATGCTCGGGTCTGGGGCATGGAAAACGAGTATATTTCCAGCCAGGCACTGGATGACCTGCAATGCGTGTGGGGCTGCTTCCGTGGCTTCCTGAATGCCGCACCCGGTGGGGATATTCCGGTGTTCTGCGCCCTGAACAGCGAGGAGATCGGTTCCCGCACCACCGACGGCGCAGATTCTACCTATGTGGAGGATGTGCTGACCAGAATTGCGGAAGGACTGCACCGGAACGTCCGTGCCCTGCTGAGCCAGTCCTTCCTGGTGTCGGCGGATAACGCCCACGCCATTCACCCCAACCATCCCGAGCTGGCAGACCCCTCCAATGCGCCGGTAATGGGTGATGGCATTGTGGTAAAATTCAATTCCAACCAGCGCTACTGCACCGATGGCCTGTGCGCTGCCCTGTTCCGTCAGGTGTGCGAAAAGGCCGGTGCGTCTGTGCAGACCTACTATAACCGCCCGGACATTCCCGGCGGCAGCACCCTGGGCTGCGTGTCCATCGGCCATGTATCCATCCCCACGGTGGACATTGGTTTGCCTCAGCTTGCCATGCACAGCTGCTACGAAACGGCGGCGGTCAGCGACGGCGAGGATTTGGCAAAGGCCATGGGGGTCTACTACGCCTCTACCCTGGAGCTGGATGAAACCGAATACCGGCTGAGATAACATTCCTTCCAAAAGCCCCCGCCCTGCATCACCGGATGCACAGGCGGGGGGCATTCTTTATGGGGATGGCTGCTGCTTTTTTTGCCTGTATTCCATGGGACTCATCTGATAAAGCTGCCTGAATTTTCGGCAGAAATAGCCGGAGCAGGCAAAGCCGGTGGCCTCAGCGATGGAGAAAATGGATTTTTGAGTGGTGTGGAGCTGCTCGGCGGCCTGCGCCAGCCGGTATTCGATGAGATAGGCAACCGGAGAAATGTGAAGGTTGGTCTGAAACAGGTGAAGCGCGCCGCTTTTGCTGATGGAAGCAGCGTCCGCAATCATCTGGAGGCTAATCTGCTGGGCGTAATGGTCATGGATGTACTGCATCATTGTTTGCAGCTTGGCCTGGGTGTGGCTGGGCTGGTGCAGGCTGGCGGAACCGGAATCCAGGATCAAATGACCGGACAGCACCTGCCAGAGCTGCATTAAAAGCTGCACGGTATGCAATTCGTTGTCCGCTTCTGTCTCTTGGAGGTCAATCACCTGGGACAGCAGTTGCAGGACTTCCCGCTGCCACGGAACGGACGGGGTGAAAATCTGATGGGAAACCCGGGAGCTGACAATGGGAAGGATATATTTTTCATAAACAAGACTTTTTTCGGGTGCCAGTAAGGCAGGCGAAAAGACAATATTTGGCGCAAAGGTACTGCTTTGCACCTCGTAGCGATGCATTACACCGCTGTTAATGAAGATTGCACAGCCCTCCGGCAGCGCTATCTTCTCCGCCCCTGCAAGGCAAAGGGCGGTACCCTCCCGGAGAAGCAAAAATTCCAATTCATGATGCCAGTGCCAATCAATGCGGTGAAAATCAAATTGCCAGATATTTTCGGGATAATATGCAAAGGGATAGGTGGGGCTGCCATGCAGGGCAGTTTCCCGCAGGGTATCATCGGTGGTAATTTGGCAGAGCTTCATCATGTCTGTCCTCTCGAAAGCGATTTGTGATATTATATCATAAAAATACGATTTTGTACAATGACATATCATTCATTATGGGATATAATCTCATTGATTCGGAAGGAGGATACCATGAAAAATCAGTATCAGAAAACCATTGCTGCCTGCTTTGCAGGCTGTATTGTACAGGCAATCGTCAACAATTTTGCGCCGCTGCTGTTTTTATTTTTCCAAAAAAGCTACCGGATTCCCCTTGCTCAGATTACGCTGCTGGTGACCTTCAATTTCGGAATACAGCTGCTGACAGATGTTCTGTCCATCGGTGTCATTGAAAAAGTGGGGTATCGCAGTGCCATCGTTGGGGCGCATGTGCTGTCGGCGGCTGGGCTGGTGCTGCTCACCATTCTGCCGGAAATTTTTCCGATTCCGTTTTTTGGAATTTTAATTGCCGTCATGATTTATGCCGTTGGCGGCGGTTTGCTGGAAGTGCTGGTCAGTCCCATTGTGGAGGCCTGTCCCTCTGACAGTAAGGAGAAGGCCATGAGTATGCTCCATTCCTTCTACTGCTGGGGGCACGCCGGGGTGGTGCTGGTTTCGACGGCATTTTTTGGCACATTTGGAATGGAACACTGGAAACTGCTGGCAATTATTTGGGCGATGCTTCCGACGGTCAATGCTTTCGTGTTTGCCCATGTGCCGATTGCGCCGCTGATTGCAGACGGTAGGCCCGGAATGAGCATCAAAGAGCTGTTTCGGGTTAAAACCTTTCGGGTCTTACTGCTGATGATGGTATGCGCCGGGGCAAGTGAGCAGGCGGTCAGTCAGTGGGCTTCTGCTTTTGCAGAACAGGGGCTGGGGATTTCCAAAGCGGCGGGAGACCTCGCCGGGCCGATGGCGTTTGCAGTCCTCATGGGAACGTCCAGATTGTTTTACGGAAAGTACGGCGACCGGATTCATCTGGAACGCTTTATGGTGTTTAGCAGCATCCTGTGTGTTTTGTCCTATCTGGTAATCTCCCTGTCCCCCTCCCCGCTGTTGAGCCTGGCAGCCTGCGGAATTTGCGGCCTGTCCGTGGGAATTATGTGGCCGGGAACCTTTAGCAAGGCTTCCGCTGCATTGCCCACGGGGGGAACAGCCATGTTTGCGCTGCTGGCGCTGGGAGGCGACATCGGATGTACAAGCGGTCCAACCCTGGTGGGAATGGTATCGGGGGCACTGGGCGATAACATGAAAATGGGAATTTTGGCAGGCACCCTGTTCCCGCTCCTGCTGCTGGCAGGGATTCTGCTTTGCAGAAAAGCAAAATCAAAATCGTCCTTCCCGGCATGAACAGGGAAACGGGAATGATGTAAAAGCCCCTCTGGGTCGCCAGGACGATTGCACGAGTTACAAATGTGTGAACACCTCGATAATCGAATACGCCCGTAGGGGTCGCCAA
>URPI01000052.1 GCA_900549705.1 uncultured Eubacteriales bacterium | reverse complement strand
CCGCCCGTAACCCCGGATTTCAGGAAGCACCCGGATGAACGCATACGCCTTGTAGGGTCGACTAATATGTCGACCCAGCACAAGCACCCTGAAGGGGCACTTTGTGCTGCGGGCGGATTCTATCCGCCCCTACAGTTTAGGCGGGGAAGCTGCTGCCATTCAACGAACGGCTTTGTCTCGTCAGGCTTCGGGCGGCTTCGAGCCGCCCCTACGACGCCCATTCTACTGACAATGTGTTCATATCTTTTTAATGCGTGCAATTGGCGTGCTGCCGCCCAGATTATTCTTGCTTTTTCTGCAAAAACCCTGTATACTTTATCTAAAAAGAGATTAAAAAGGGGACGACTCGATGTACAGAATTGCGTTGGTGGAGGACGAAAAGTATAATGCAGACCGATTTTGTGACATTTTAAAGGCGTATGCCCAAAAGGAAAATGTGGAATTCCAGATTCAGTGGTATCGGGATGCGCTGACCTTTTTGGAGGAATATGCCGAAGGGGTCGATATTGTCTTTATGGATATTCGTATGCCGGTGATGGATGGCATGGAGGCCGCCCGCAAGCTGCGGGAGCGGGACAGTACCGTGGTGCTGGTGTTCCTCACGGCGCTGGCGCAGTATGCTATTCAGGGCTATGAGGTTCAGGCGGCGGACTATATTCTCAAGCCGGTGAGCCCCACGGCGCTGGAAATGAAGCTCAAGCGCCTGCTGCCGCGCTGCCGCCGGAATGAGGGAACCATTGCCCTGGATACGGACAAAAACAAGGTGTTCATCCGCCCGGATGAGCTGCTGTATGTGGAAATCTTCGATCACCACATTCATTATCAAACCGCCGGAGGGGTGCTTCGCAGCTATGGAACGCTGAAAATGGTGGAGGAGCAGCTGCCGAAAAACATTTTCTTCCGGGTCAACAATCAAACCATCATCAATTTGCACCACGTTACCCGGATGGACGCAGAGAATGTCTATCTGGGGGAGCGGGAATTTCCCATCTCCATGCGCCGCCGCAAGGGCTTCATTGAAGCGCTGCATCTTTCTAAAACGGGGAGGTAGCGGAAATGAAGCTCCTGCATTACATCATTTATTTCATACAAAATGATATGCTCATCACCCTGTTTGTCATGGGCGGCGGGATGCTCATCACCGGCTGGCATCCGGGGAAGCCCACCCGCTATGTGCGCATGGCGCTGAGCTTTTTGGCGGGAATGGCATGGATGATGATGACACGCCTTCCGTTTGTAAGCGAATTTGAGAAATTTGCCATCACTGGAATTATCCGGTATATGGGGTTATATTTGCTGTGCGTGATGGCGGTTATTTTCTCCTGTGATGTCTCGGCCTATTCGGCGCTCTACGCCGTTTCAATCTCCTATAGTCTTCAAAGTGCCTGCGAACATCTCATTGAAATCCCCCGGTATATGATTCCGAACTTCCCCCTGCTGGTGGACAGAGTGCTGCTTTTCCTGATGCTTCTGGGCAGCCTGGTGGCGTTCTGCAACATTGCAGTGTGGCATGGGAACTACCGCCGCTTCAATTCCTTTGAGCGGCTGGATCGCCGGGTGGTGGTTGGAATGTCGGCAATGGCGGTGGGGATGTTTATTCTGCTGGATATTATGGCTCGTCCGATTCAGTTCAGAAACGGGCAGGATGCCGTGGCACTGATCAATTTGCTGCTGGCCATCTGCTCTCTGCTGGTGGTAGTTGTGGCAACCTGTTTTTGCCGGGAGGCAGAAACCGACCGCCGGGCTGAAATCGCCATGCATATGCTGGCGGAGGAGCGGGAACGCTATCAGCGGGAAAAAAACGCCCAGGATGCCATCAACATCCGCTGCCACGACATCCGCCATCAGATTGCGGCGCTGGGGCAGGAGGGCTACCGCAGCAGCCTGAAAGAGCTTGATAAGCTGGTGCGCATTTACGATGACTCCGTCAACACCGGCTCCACCGCCCTGGATGTGGTGCTGTCCGAAAAAATGCTGGTTTGCCGGACGCAGAATATCCAGCTGACCTGCCTTGCAAACGGAGAGAAACTGAAATTCCTGCCGGACGGAGATGTCTACGCTTTGTTTGGCAACATTCTGGACAACGCCATCAACGCGGTGGCGCAAATCCGGGAGCCGGAGGAACGGGTGATTTCTCTGACGGTGCGTACCGAAGGGGGCTTCCTGCTGATTGAGGAGGAAAACCGGTATCTGGGAGAAATGAAATTTGTAAACGGCATTCCCCAGACCACCAATGAGGATCGGACGAACCATGGCTTTGGAATGCAGAGCATTCAGGCGCTGGCGCAGCGGTATGAGGGAAGCCTGCAAATCCGCGCCGAGGATGGCCAATTCAGCCTGAGCCTGATGTTCCCGTTATTTGACTAGATTTTTTACGAAACTTACCGAAACGCTCCGCAATTGCGGGGCGTTTTTTGTGCAGGGTGCAACAACGGAAAAGTGAAAAAACCGCGCGAAAAAGTTTACATACCGTTCATAACCGCAAAAGTATGCTACGATGTTCCCGGGATCAAAAAGGACTGCGGAATTCCGTGGTCAAATTAAAAAGGAGGACAAGAAATGAACAAGTTTGTTAAGAGTATGCTCTCTCTTGCACTGGCTGGCTCCATGGTTGCAACCGTGGTTCCCGGTGTTGCCATGGGCGAGACACTCGACACCAAGTACGTTGACCTCACCGGCACCATGTCCGGCGACCTGAACGCACGCGGTCGTTTCTACGCCGACTACAGCAGTCTCGATGAAGCGCTGGAAGCCGGTAACCGTCTGCACTTGCAGATGGCAAGCGAAGGCCAGGTTCTGCTGAAGAACGAAAATGGCGCGCTGCCGCTGGGTGCCGATGAGCGCAACGTCACCTTCCTGGGAATTGGCTCCGTTGACTACAACCGTGGCGGCGGCGGCTCCGGCGCTACCAAAGGCACCGACTACAAGCTGGGCTGGTATGATGCTTTCGAGCAGGCCGGCTTCCATGTGAACCCCAAGACCGTCTCTATGTACGAGAACCTGTTCCAGGTTCTGGGCGGTGTCCACGAGACCAACGACTCCGGCAAGCTGCTGGAGCCTTCCATGAGCTATTTCAGCAAGTCCGTTACCAGCACCTTTGCATCCTATAACGATGTGGCTGTGGTCTGCTTCAGCCGCTTCGGCCGCGAGAACATGGATTTGGCCACCAACAGCGTGGAAGGCCACTCCGACCCCAACGACCACTATTTGCAGCTGGACGACAACGAGCTGGAACTCATTAAGCTGGCCAAGGCCAACTTCAAAAAGGTCGTTGTCATGATTAACTCCTCCAACATCATGCAGATTCCCGAGCTGAACGCTCCTGTGGATACCGAGTATGGTGTTGACGCAATCCTGTGGGTCGGCGGCATCGGCGACCAGGGCACTCTGGTTGCTGCCAATATCCTGACCGGCGAGGTCAACCCCTCCGGCCACACCGTGGATATCTGGCCCAGCGATTTCACCAAGGATCCCACCTTCACCAACTTCTCTGACATGAGCCAGAACGTTGATGAAGAAGGCAACCGGATGGATGCCTGGCTCAAGTATGAGGACGGCACCCTGTCTCTGTTCTGTGATACCGAGTTCCGCGAGGGCATCTACTACGGCTACCGCTACTACGAAACCAAGGCACACGACGATGCCGACGGGGAGAGCTGGTATCAGGAAGCCGTTACCTATCCCTTCGGCTACGGCCTGAGCTACACCACCTTTGACTGGGAGCTGGCTGGCGCATCTGATCCCGCCATCACCGCTGCCAATCAGGTTATCTCCGTTTCCGTGAAGGTTACCAACACCGGCAGCGTTGCCGGTAAGGATGTGGTGGAGCTGTATGCCCACACTCCTTATTATAATGGCGGCATCGAAAAGGCAGAGGCTGTCCTGGTCGGCTATGCCAAGACCAAGATGCTTCAGCCCGGCGAGAGCGACGTGGTCACCATCGAAGTGACTGCACAGGACATGGCTTCCTATGACTGGGATGATGCCAACAACAATGGCTTCGCCGGTTATGAGCTGGAAGCCGGCACCTACGGCCTGGCCGTGCAGCGCAACTCCCACGACATTGTGTTCACCCAGGACTTCACCGTTGCCAGCGGCATCCAGTGCAAGACCGACCTGGTGACCGGTGCCGAAATCAAGAACGTGTATGAGGACGACTTCACAACCGTCCGTGACGACCTGCTGGACAACATGATTTCCCGTGCCACCGGCCTGGAGCAGCCCGCTGCACAGACTGCCGAGGAGCGCGTTATGGCTGACTGGGAAGCTGCAATGCTGGATGCCCAGGAAGTCTACTACCCCTACATGGACGAGGAAGGCCAGCCCTGGTATGTTTCCGAAGTTCCCGAAGGCTGGACCCAGGGCGCAGAGACCACGGTTCGCCTGGCTGACCTGGCCGGCAAGACCTACACTGAGCCTACTGTCATCGACGGCGTTGCAATCGCCTCCGAGGATGAGAACTCCAAGCTGTGGGATTCCTACATGAACTCCCTGACCTGGGAAGAACTGGTTAAGCTGTTCACCGATGGCGATGGCGGCAAGGATGGCCCCGTTCAGTTCGGCGGCACCTGCTGGCAGTCCACTCCTATCGCTGCTGCAACCTGGAACATCGAGCTGCTGGAGGAGCAGGGCAAGATGTATGGCAACCAGGCGCTGCTTGTGGGCTTGTTCTCTTGGCGAGGCCCCGGCACGAACATTCACCGCAGCCCCTTCAACGGTCGTACCTTTGAGTACTACTCCGAAGATCCTTTCCTGACCGCCTCCATGGCCGCTGTTATCGTTGACGGCTGCCAGAGCAAGGGCGTTTCCTGCTTCGCAAAGCATATGTTTGCCAATGTCCAGGAATACAACCGTGCGGACTACGGCGGCGTTTGCACCTTCGCTACCGAGCAGGTGTTCCGTGAAATCTATCAGCGTTCCTTCGAGTGGATGGTCAAGTATGGCCACACCAACGGCATGATGACCTCCTTCAACCGGGTTGGCTACGTTGTCAACTCCAACAACTGGGCGGTTCACGAGGAGCTGCTGCGCAACGAGTGGGGCTTCACCGGCGCTACCGTTGACGATGCCTGGGCAAAGGACTTTGTCTCCTGCGACCTGATGCTCCGTGCCGGTGACGACACCCTGATGGGCAGCGACACCGCTCACAAGTGCTATGTCACCGTTGGTCAGTGGGATGCTTCCCTGCGTGACGGCAAGGGCGACGTGCTCTGCCCCACCGAGGATGGCGACGACACCTTCGAGTCCACCACCCACTACTATGCAATGCGCAAATCCGCACAGCGCATCCAGCAGGCAAAGGTCAACTCCAATCAGTATAAGAACTTTGCCAGCGACTTTGAGCTGACTGCCACCGTCAGCTACGGTCTGGCCAACGCCGCTCAGATTGCCTGCGCCGAGACCACCGACTTTAATGTCACCCTGGCAGAGGGACAGGAACTGCCCGCAGGCATGACTGCCAGTGGCTTCGTGGTCAGCTATGACCGTCCTATCGTGGGTCAGTATCAGCCTGGCGATGCCGAGTACAAGACCGGCTGGACTGCCGATAACAACATCTACGGCGAGTACCCCGCCCAGGGCACTTATGAAGTGCTGGTTGACATCGAGTGCGACGGCTACATCTCCGCTCAGAATGTCAAGCTGACCATCAATGTCGTCAGCCCCTACACCGTCAACGGTGAGGTTCTGGCAGCTGCCAACGGCGAAAATCCCATGGTCACCGTCAAGAGCGGTGAGCAGACCGAGCTGGTCATCACCTCTGAGACTCTGGCTTACCAGGCATTCCTGACCACCGGCGGCTTCATGCCCAAGGAAATCACCAACTGGTACGTCATGAACGGTTCCCGCTACCTGCGCAACGAGGAAAAGACCCACGCTGACGGCGTGACCATCGCCATCGAGGATGCAGAGGAGAAGCACGAGATGTCCTATGACATCGAGGGCTCCGTTCCCGGCATGGAAGCTGAGAAGATTCTCAGCACTGCCTACGGCCTGCGCACCAAGAAGGCCATCACCGTCAACGATGGCATCAAGCTGACCGGTATTCCCACCACGCCCGGCACCTACACCGTTACCGTGACGCAGAATGTCCCCTGGCCACCTGCCATGACCGGTATTTGGCTGATGCCCGCCATGGGCGGCGAGCTGACCTTCACTCAGGCCATCAACATCGTTGTTGAATAAATCTGAGCGCATGGCAGTTTAAGCCGGAATAATCCCAGCGTCAAGAGGCTCCGGCTGCAAACAATGTGGCCGGAGCCTTGTTTCAAAGTCGATTGCGCGGGCTGACTGAGGGGTGTCGTACCGGTCATGGTGAAGATTCCAAATGATGGTTTCTTTCGTCAAGGATTGGCGTTGAACGCTGAAAGCAGCCCCGTAATAAAATAATACCAATAGGAGAAATAGCTATGAAAAAACTGATTGCACTGGTTCTGAGCGTCCTGTGCCTGGTGAGCCTTTGCTCGGTGGCTTTCGCCGGAACCGACCTGGATTCCTCCAAGACGGTCAAATCCATCGAGGTTGGCAGCCTGCCCGTCAAGACCGCCTATGTCATTGGTGACGAGTTCACCCTGGAAGGCGGCACCGTGGTTGTTACCTACGACGACGGCACCACCGATGAAATTCCCATGACCGCCGCCGGTCTGAAGGTCAAGGCTCCTGCCACCAAGGCCTCCGGCACCAAGACCGTTACCATCAAGGCCGGTAAGAAATCCGCCCGCTTCACCGTGGACGTGGCAAACAACAGCTTTACCGTGACCTACAACCAGAACTATGAGGGCGCTCCCGCTCCCGAAGTGGTTGAAACCGTCAAGGGTCAGAAGGCAGAGAACACCGTGCCCACCCGCGAGGGCTACACCTTTGTGGGCTGGTATGCCGATGCCGACTTCACCCACCTGTTTGATTTCAAGTCCGACATCACCGCCAGCGTGGAGCTGTACGGCCTGTGGACGAAGGATGGCGCTGACTATGCCAATGTGACCTTTGACTATGGCTACTATGGCAAGGCGCTGGCTTCCTACAGCTACCCCGTGGAAATCGGTACGCCCGTTGCCGCTCCCTCCGCGAACCCTGAGCGGGTTGGCTACGAGTTCACCGGCTGGGTGGATGCCGATGGCAATGCTTATGACTTCTCTGCTCCCGTGACCGGCGACATCACCATCACCGCCTCCTGGAACAAGACCCTGACCGGCACCCAGACCTGGGTGTTCGAGGCAGAGGACACCAACCTCTCCGGTAAGACCGGCCCTGCCGTTTCCGGCACCGCCAACGAGGTGGGCATGATTATGCTCAACGAGAACCGCAACTGCTCCGGCGACCGCTGCGTGGGCTACCTGTATTCCTTCGGCAACAGCCTGGAATTCTGGATTGTCTCCGATGTGGATACCGATGATGCCGTGATTTATCTGAGCCTGTCCGCAGAAATGGAAGACCTGAACCTGGATTCCTCCAATTTTGGCATCTACCTCAACGATGAGAAGCTGGGCTACGAGCCGATTTCCATCACCGATGTGCCTGCCTTTGACACCGTGACCTACACCGCCGATGTGCCCAACTTCCAGTATTACCTGATTGCCAGCGGCGTGCATCTGAAGGCCGGCGGCAACTGCCTGAAGGTCATGACCGAGAATAACGAGTCCTACCCCGGCACCACCATGACCGCCCATGCACCGCTGGTGGATGCCCTGAAGGTGGAGACGGAAGCCGTTCTGACCTGGGACGAGAACAAGGGTGTTCCCGCTGCAAATTACTAATCCGTTGCTCCCGATTTTGAGCACTTGCCCGCCCCGGCGGGCAAGTGCCCGGTTCCTTTTTACAGAACACAACACAGGAAAGGAATGTAATTTCATCCCATGAAAGAGAAGAAAGTGAAGAAAATCCGTCCCTGGCGCGGCGTAACGGTGTGGGGCATTGTCACTGCCCTGGTGCTGGTGGTTGCCATTGTGGCAAACATCCTGGTCACCGGTATGTTCAGCAGTCTCATGGACGTTGTGTTTGGCGGCAAGCGCCCCATCTATGACAACAGCGTGGAATCCATGTACGTCACCGATGTGACCAGCAAGGACGAGGCCTATGCCAACGCCCAGAAGCTGAACCTCCGTCTGGCGGAGGAGGGTTTTGTCCTTCTGAAAAATCAGGAAAATGCGCTCCCGCTGAACAAGGATGCAAAGATTTCTGTTTTCGGCAAGAACAGCGTGAACCTGTCCTATGGCGGTTCCGGCTCCGGCGGCTTTGATACCTCTGGAAACCGTGACCTGTATGCCAGCTTGGAGGATGCGGGATTCCAGACAAACCCCACATTGAAGGAATTTTACAATAACAACAGTGCATCCGGCGCTGCCCGGGCTGCCAACTCCAGCGACCTGGATTCCGGCGGCAATCAGATGATCAGCACTGCCGAGACTCCCCAGAGCAAGTACACCGACAAGGTGAAAGCCAGCTACGAAAGCTACAATGATGCCGCACTGGTGGTTATCACCCGTATCGGCGGCGAGGGCTTCGACCTGCCCCGCTACCAGGGCAGCACAGCCGGTGCCGTCAGCGCCGATTCCCACTATTTGCAGCTGGATCAGAACGAGATTGACCTGCTGGATGCCGTGTGCAACGCGGGCTTCAAGCGCGTGGTCGTCCTGTTCAACATTCCCTCCAGCTTTGAGGCAACCTTCCTGACAGATCCCAACTATGCCCCCTTTGCCGACAAGATTGATGCCGCCATGTGGATTGGCTTCACCGGCTCCAACGGCATCATGGCGCTGGGTGAAATTTTCAACGGCGAAGTGAATCCCTCCGGCCGCCTGGTGGACACCTGGGCAGCCGACTTCAAGCAGAACCCCACCTTCGTCAATTTCGGCACCGGCTGTACTGCCGACTCCACCGATAAGTATGACGGCGGCCTTTACTACTCCGTTGACTACGAGGAGGGGATTTACGTTGGCTACCGCTACTACGAAACCCGGGGCTATACCGATGGTGAGGACTGGTACAAGGAAAACGTCGTCTATCCCTTCGGCTACGGCCTGAGCTACACCACCTTCGACTGGGAGGTGCAGCCCCTGACCGATACCGTTATCACCCAGGACGCTCCCTTTGATGTGAACGTCAAGGTTACCAACACCGGCAGCGTTGCCGGTAAGGAAGTGGTGGAGGTGTACGCTTCCGCACCTTACTTTGACGGCGGCATTGAAAAGGCGCACAAGGTGCTGGTGGGCTTTGCCAAGACCGAGCTGCTGAAACCCGGCGCTTCCGAAACCGTCACCGTCACCGTTGACCCCTATACCATGTCCAGCTACGATTACCGGGATGCCAATGACAACGGCTTCTGCGGCTATGAGCTGGAAGCCGGTGACTACACCCTGTATGTGGGACGCAATGCCCACCAGGAGGAGGCAGCCCTCAGCATGACCGTGGAGGACGACATCCGGTGGGAGACCGACCCCGTCACCGACAACGAGGTTACAAATCTCTATACCGACGGTGACTTCCTGGATTCCGACTGGCAGCTGGACACCGTTCTGTCCCGCTCCGACTGGGAAGGCACCTGGCCCACTGCCCAGACCGCCGAAACCCACAAGGGCAGCGACCAGCTGTATGAGGAGCTGAAGGACACCGAGCACAATAACCCCACCGACTTTGACAGCGAGGAATACCCCTGGTTTGATGAGGAAACCGACCTGACCCTGCGCAGCCTGCTCCCCGAAACCACCCCTGACAAGACCTACAGCGCCATTGTGGATTATGACGATGAGCAGTGGGATGAGATCCTGGATGCCTGCAATGACGAGGAAATGATTAGCCTGGTCAATAACGGCGCTTACCACACCCTGGCGATGGAAACCATCGACCTGCCCACCACCATCCACGGCGACGGCCCTGCCGGTTTCACCTGCTTCATGAACCAGAATCAGGTCAATGGTACCTGCCAGTATGTTTCCGAGCCTGTGATGGCATCTACCTGGAACGTGGAGCTGATAGAGGAGATGGGAGAAGCACTGGGTGACGAGGGCCTGATGGGTGACCGCGCCACCGGTCAGCCCTATTCCAGCATCTACGCCCCCGGTGCAAACATCCACCGCAGCCCCTTCGGCGGGCGCTGCTCCGAGTATTTCTCCGAGGATCCCTTTATCACCGGCATGATGTCCGCTTACGAGGTGCGGGGAATGCAGTCCAAGGGCGTTATCCCCACCGTCAAGCACTTTGCCGCCAATGAGCAGGAAACCCACCGCTCCATCAACGGCGACAGCTCCTGGCTCACCGAGCAGGCACTCCGGGAAATCTACCTCAAGGGCTTTGAGATTGCGGTCAAGACCGGCGAAGCACGGGGCGTGATGTCCTCCTTCAACCGCATCGGCACCCGCTGGACCGGCGGTGACTATCGCCTGATTACCCAGATTCTCCGCAACGAATGGGGCTTCAAGGGCTTCGTCATCTGCGACTTCAACACCATTCCCCAGTATATGATCCCCCGCCAGATGTTCTATGCCGGCGGCGACCTGGATTTGGCAACGTTGGAGAGCAGTATGTGGACGGATTGCGATTCCAGTGACAATGGCGATGCCATCGTCCTGCGCAATGCAACCAAGAACCTTGTGTATGCTCTGGTCAACAGCAACGCCATGAATGCAAAGGTCATTGGCTATGACGAACCCCTGTGGCACAGCTACCTGCTTTACGTCAACGTGGGTCTTAGCTGCATTATGGGCATCTGGGGTGTTCTGGCCTTTGTCCATGCCTTTAAGCTCAAGAAGAAGTTGAAAGAGCAGAAGTAACCCGGTATAATGAAAGAGCCGCAGCGGTTTCCCGCCGCTGCGGCTTTGACGGTTGAGCAGTGTACCCCGGCAGGGAAATGCTGCTGAGCTGTCAATAAAACGAAAACCACTGTAAAGAGAGGTATACCATATGCAGGCATTCAATCCCTATCTGCCCTCCTGGGAGTATATCCCGGATGGCGAACCCCATGTGTTTGGTGACCGCGTTTATGTATACGGTTCCCACGACCATTTTAATGCCCCCATTTTCTGCGTGGGTGACTATGTGTGCTGGTCTGCTCCGGTGGAGAACCTGAAGGACTGGCGCTATGAGGGCGTTATCTTCCGAAAAAATCAGGATCCCAAAAATAAACTGGGCATCCGTCTGCTGTTTGCGCCGGACGTGGTGCAGGGTGCGGATGGGAAATTTTACCTGTACTATGCCTTTGACTTTATGGGGATGATTGGCGTTGCCGTTGCAGAGAAACCGGCCGGCCCCTACCGGTTTTATGGTCACGTCCATTATCAGGATGGCACCGCCTGGGGCAGGAAAAAGGGAGACCAGTTTCCCTTTGACCCCGGTGTGCTGGTGGATGACGACGGCAGCGTTTACCTCTATTCCGGCTTCTATACCCCCACGCCCGCCATTGCCAGCGGCTTTCACAAACTGAAAAATGACGGCGGTGTGGTGGTGCAGCTGGAAAGCGACATGGTGACCATCCGGGAAAATCCCAAGCTGCTGTTTCCCAAGGAAGGGGAGGGGAGCTTCCCCAATCACGAGTTTTTTGAGGCAAGCTCCATCCGCAAGGATGGAAGCAAATACATCTTCGCCTATTCCTCCCGGCATAATCACGAGCTGTGCTACGCCGTCAGCGATTATCCCGACCGGGACTTCACCTTCGGCGGCACCTTGGTTGACCAGGGCGATTTGTTCCTGCACGGCAACGAGGAGGAAAGCAAAGCCCTGAACTACCTGGGCAACACCCACGGCGGGATGCTGAACATCGGGGAGGCGTGGTACATCTTCTATCATCGCCAGACCAACCAGCATTCCTACAGCCGTCAGGCCTGTGCCGAGAAATTGGAGCATCCTGCCCCCGGCGTATTCAAGCAAGCGGAGGTCACCAGCTGCGGCCTCAACGGCGGCCCTTTAAGCGGCACGGGCAGGTATGAAGCCCGGATTGCCTGCAACCTGTGGAGTAAGAACGGTGTCGCCCGCTACGATAAGAAATTTGACAAGAAAGCCCACCCCTACTTCACCCAGACCGGCAAAGACCGGATGGAAAACGGCGACCAGTATATCGCCAATATGCGTGACGGCGCAGTGGCGGGCTTCAAGTATTTTGGGTTTGGCGGCGAGAAGCGCATCAGCCTTGCCGTCAGCGGCGTGTGCAGCGGCATTGTGGAGGTGTCCCATACGCCGGATTTTAAGGCGGTCATTGCCCGCATTCCTGTAAGCGCAAAAGCGGAACAGGAAAACGCAGAGGGAGCATTTGCCCCCCAAAAGGGAACACAGCCGCTGTATTTCCGCTATACCGGTGAGGGTGCGATGAATTTTCACACGTTTGAAATGAGGTAACATTCTGTAGTGAAAGCTATTATTAGCCGCTTGCAACCCCGGATTTCAGCAAGCATTCGATTGAGTGGTATAAGCTACTGCCTACTACCCCTTGGCTTCCCCCGGGGGGAAGCTGTCGCGTGAATTGGCACTTCGGAACCAA
>URPI01000051.1 GCA_900549705.1 uncultured Eubacteriales bacterium | reverse complement strand
ATCATAATTTTGAAAGATTCGCTGCGCTCTGCAACACCCTCGGGGGAAGCCAAGAAACGCATCGCCGTTGGCTGTTCGTAAATTATTAGTCAGGACAGTCTACTACAGGGGGTACGGCAGGATTGCGGCGGCAGAGCCGCCGACGGGTCGACGAATCGTTGACCCCTACAGCGGTGCGCGCCATTCATTAGGAGGAAAACAACATGGATATTCCAGAGAAATTAACGGTCAACGGAAAAGAATTTGCCATCAAAAAGCTGCTGGGGAAGGGCAAGGGCGGCTATTCCTATCTGGCTGCGGATGAAGCCGGAAATGAATTTGTCCTCAAGCAGCTGCACCACGAGCCTTGCGACTACTATCAGTTTGGCAACAAATTCCAGTCCGAATTGCGGGACTATGCCCGCTTGAAGAAAATCGGCATTCCCATGCCGGAGCTGCTGGATGCAGACGAGCAGCAGGAGCGCATTCTGAAAACCTATATCCGAGGCAAAACCATTGCCCAACTGGTTGCCGAAGGGGCAATGCAGCCGGACTATTACCGCCAGATGGAGAAAATGTGCAGCCTTTTGTACCCGGCGAATACCAATATTGACTACTATCCCACCAATTTTGTGGTGCAGGACGGAAAGCTGTATTATATCGATTTTGAATGCAACGACTATATGCAGCAGTGGGATTTTGAAACCTGGGGAAAGCAGTATTGGGTATGAAGTATTGGGTATGAATTGTGTGGCGCGATTGGCAGCGGGGAAGTTGTTGTCATTTACTGGGCTGTTCTGTTGCGAAAGCATTCTTGTTAGATAAGAGATAATAGATAATAATGAATAGTGAATAAGTGAAACGCCCGCGAAATACGCATAAAAATTATTATCTATTATTTATTCACTCTTATCTATTATCTGAGCCCGCACAAGCGGGCGTTTTTGGGTTAGGGCACCAACGTATTGGTACAATCCCCGCCGCGTTATTAAAAAGACTTGCAAAATGAATAGTCTGCGCTTATAATAAAAAACTGAGTAAAAAATGGCATAGTATGTCCTGCAAGAGGAGGAATATAAATTGTATGTTTTCCAGCGGGAAAATCAGAAAAAGGTAAGACGGCGCAAGGTGTCTATGAGTGCAACGAAGCTGATTGCCCTGTGCTTTCTGGGAATCATTCTGCTGGGCACCGGGCTTTTGATGCTTCCCGTTTCTTCACGCTCCGGTGCCAGTTTTTGCCGGCGCTGTTCACTGCTACCTCTGCCACCTGTGTCACCGGGCTGACCCCCTTTGACACCTGGACCCAGTGGAGCGGCTTCGGGCAGGTGGTGCTGCTGTGTTTGATAGAGCTGGGCGGCCTGGGCTTTATGTCGGCGGCTACCTTGGTGATTTTTCTGTTTCGCCGAAAGGTGGGCTTGCGGCAGCGGATGCTGATAGCGCAGGCACTGTCCCTCAATGAGATGGACGGTGTGGTGCGGCTTCAACGCATGGTGATTTTTGGAAGCCTGGGATTTGAGGCAGCCGGTGCGCTGATTCTCACGCTGTGGTTCTGGCCTCAGTATGGCTTCGTGCGTGCATTGCGCTGGGGCGTGTTCCATTCCATTTCCGCTTTTTGCAATGCGGGCTTTGATATTTTTGGCTCCATGGAGCCTGGCTCCAGCCTGCTGCTGTTTCAAAATGACCCGGTGGTGCTTTTGACCCTGGGGGCGCTGGTGGTGCTGGGCGGCCTGGGCTTTTTGGTCTGGCAGGACATTGCCGAGAAGCGCAGCTGGAAAAAGCTGTCGGTTTATTCCCGGCTGGTGCTGCTGGCCACAGCGATGTTGATTGTGTCCGGCTGGGCGCTGATTTGCATCCTGGAATGGAACAACCCGAAAACCCTGGGCAATCTCAGTGTGGGCAGCAAGCTCTTGGGCGGCCTGTTCCAGTCTGTTACCCTGCGGACTGCCGGTTTTGATGCCATCAATCAGGCCGGGCTGACCCAGGGAGGCAAGGCGGTATCCATGGTGCTGATGCTCATTGGCGGTTCCTCCGGCTCCACTGCCGGTGGACTGAAAACAGTCACCTTCCTGGTGGTGCTGCTGTTTATCTGGGCGCGTGCCCGCGGCAGAAGCAATGTGTCGGCCTTTTGCCGCACCATTCCCCAGGAGCAGGCGCTCAATGCCATGACCATTTCCCTGATGATGGTGCTGCTTTCTGTGCTGGGCGGAATTTTCGTGTGCGCCACGTCTCCGGTGAGCTTCACTGACGGGCTGTTTGAAGCCATTTCCGCTCTGGCAACGGTGGGGCTGACTGCCGGTGCCACAGGACTATTGAGCGTTCCGGCAAAAATTCTGATTATAATATTTATGTATTTTGGACGGGTGGGTGTGCTGACCATCAGCCTGGGCTTCCTCATGGGGAATCAGGCGGTGGAGCGGTTCCGCTATGCGGAAACCAGCCTGCTCATTGGCTAAAGGACAGGTGAATCAAATGAAATCCTATATGGTAATTGGTTTGGGGCGTTTTGGATCCAGTCTGGCAAGAAATCTGTGTCAGCTGGGTGCAGAGGTGCTGGCAATGGACGTGCGCTCGGATTTGGTACAGCAGCTGAGCAACGATGTGACTCACGCTGTGGTGGGTGACGGACAGGACAAGGAAGTGCTGCGGGCGCTGGGCGCTCGGAATTTCGACTGTGCCGTGATTGCCATTGGCGACAATCTGGCAGCTTCGGTACTGACGGTGATGAATTTGCAGGAGCTGGGCGTTCCGTATCTTGTGTGCAAGGCACACGATGAGATTCATAGCCGTGTGCTGAAAAAGCTGGGGGTTGACCGGGTGGTGATACCGGAAATGGATCAGGCACAGCGGCTTGCCCGGATTCTCCATTCCCACAATGTGCTGGACTATATCGAGCTGTCCGGCGATTATGGCATTCTGGAGGTACCCGCCCCCAAGTCCTGGGCAGACAAGACGCTGCGGGAGCTGAATGTCCGGGCAAAAATGGACATCAATATCATTGCAGCAAAGAATGGGGAAAAAACCACGGTTTCTCCCTCCGCGGATTATCGGATAAAGGCTGATGATGTGCTGGCAGTGCTGGGCGATATGGCGGCGCTGGAGGCAATGCAGAAGCTGTGAGAGAAGAACGAATTACCTCCCGGAAAAATCCCCTGCTACAGCAGGTCAAGCGGCTGTTCGCTTCCAAAAAGGAGCGGGAAGCAGCCGGACTGTTTGCGGCGGACGGTACAAAGCTGCTGGGCGAGGCAGTGCGGTACTGCCCGGGGCTGGAAACGGTTATCCTGTCTGACGGTGTGGAGGCGGCGCTGCCGGAGCACGTCCGGCTGGTGCGGGTTCCTGGGGATGTGATGGAATCCATTTCCCCAATGGCCTCTCCCCAGGGGGCGGTGTTCCTGTGCCGCCTGCCGAAAGAACCTCCCTTTGCGGCAAAGAAGGGAATGCTGCTGCTGGACGGCATTCAGGACCCGGGCAATCTGGGCACCATCCTGCGGACGGCGGATGCTCTGGACATTCCGGTGGGACTGCTGGAAGGCTGTGCCGACCCCTATAGCCATAAGGTGGTGCGCGCCAGCATGGGGGCGGTGTTCCGCACCCAGGTCATCACAACTACATGGGAAGAAGCAAGGCAGCGCTGCACCGCAGCGGGCATTCCCATTGCGGTGACGGCGCTGGACACACAGGCGGTGGACATCCGCCAGGCCGATGTGGGCACCATGGCTGCCGTGATTGGCAGCGAGGGACAGGGCGTGCGCCGGGAAATTCTGGATGCGGCGGATAAAAAGCTGATCATCCCGATGAATCCCCACTGTGAGTCCCTCAATGCGGCAGTGGCGGCGGCCATCGTCATGTGGCAAATGAAAAATTAAAAGAGGGGAGGGGCGGCAATGCTGGAATACTGGCTCTGGCTGGCACACAGACCCAATCTCAACGACCACCAAAAGCTACAGCTGGTGCAGTCCTTCCAGACACCGCAGGGTGTTTATCAGGCGGAGTCGGGGGACTTTGATGCCTTTCCCACCATCACCGGTCAGGGAAAAATCGCCCTGGCAGAAAAAGATCTTTCCCCCTATCAAAAGGTGCTGGAATACTGCCAGCGGGAGCAGATTCGTATCCTGACCATCTTTGACCCGGCTTACCCCAGGCGGCTGTTCAACATCTACGACCCACCCCCGGTGCTTTATTACAAGGGGACGCTGCCGCAGTTTGACGGGGTTCCTGTTGTCAGCGTGGTGGGAACGCGCAGAAGCACCGCCTACGGACAGGCGACCGCCATGCGGCTGGGGCTGGAAATCAGCCGGTGCGGCGGCATGGTGGTGTCTGGATTGGCAGCCGGTATTGATGCCGCGGCTATGACGGGAGCGCTGCAAAGCGGAAGACCCACGGTGGGCGTGCTGGGAACCGGTGTGGATGTGGTATTTCCCAGAGAAAACAAGGCGCTTTTCTGGCAGGTGGAGCAGTGCGGCTGTCTCCTGTCAGAGTTCCTGCCAAAAACACCGGGGTTTAAATGGAATTTTCCCCGGCGCAACCGCATCATCAGCGGCCTGAGCGTTGCAACGGTGGTGGTGGAAGCGCCGGAGCGCAGCGGCGCGCTGAATACCGCCCGTCAGGCACTGAACCAGGGGCGGGATGTGTATGTTGTCCCCGGCAACATTGACCTGCCCAGCTTTGTGGGCAGCAACCGGCTTTTGAACGAAGGGGCAGGTTCCGTCACCTGCGGCTGGGATGTGCTCCGGGAATATCAGTCGCTGTTCCCGGATAAAATCAGAAAGGCAGAACCGGCAAAGGGAGCGGAAGTGATGCTGAAAGCGGTTTCTGCTGCATCGAAAATGAAACAAAAACCCGGGAAAGAACCGCCCGTTTCTAAAAAAGACGTTGACAATAAGGCCTCCGCGCCTTATATTGACATAAACATATCCCTGCCCGCGCTGTCGGCAGAGGAACAGAAAATTGTGGATGCCCTTCATGGCACCCCGAAGGGGGTGGATGACATCATCGCCGAAACCGGAATTTCCTCCGGTGCGCTCCTGCGCAGTCTTACCATGCTGGAGTTGAAAAAGGTGATTGTGCGTCTGCCCGGAAACCGAATTGCCCCCAAGGGGTGATGCTTCGGAAAAAACGGAAAAGGAAGTTATTCATGGCAAAGCCTACCAATCTTGTGATTGTGGAGTCGCCCTCCAAGGCGAAGACAATCGGAAAATATCTTGGCCCGGATTACCTGGTAAAAGCCAGCATGGGTCACCTGCGGGATCTGCCCAAGAGTAAAATGGGCGTTGATTTGGAGCATGATTTTAAGCCGGACTATATCCCCGTGCGGGGTAAGGAAGAACTGATTAAGGAGCTGCGTACCGCCGCCAATGAGGTGCAGACCGTCTATCTGGCAACGGACCCTGACCGAGAGGGCGAAGCCATCTCCTGGCATTTGAAGGAGCTGTTGAACCTATCTGATGAAAAGGCTCATCGGGTCACCTTCAACGAGATTACCCAGCGGGTGGTGCGGGAATCCATTCAGCACCCCCGGGACATTGACTATGATTTGGTGGATGCCCAGCAGGCACGCCGGATTCTCGACCGCATCGTGGGATATGAGCTTTCTCCGCTGCTGTGGAAGAAGGTACGCCGGGGGCTGTCCGCCGGTCGCGTGCAGTCCGTTGCAACCCGGATGGTGGTGGACAGAGAAAATGAAATCCGTGCCTTCCAGCCCAAGGAATACTGGTCGCTGGATGTGACGCTGAACCGCGTGGGGAAGCCCGGCAGCTTTGTCGCCCACTACTGGGGGGAGGAGAAGAAGCGGGAGCTGGAAAACGAAGCCCAGACCCAGGCAATCATTGATGATGTAAAGGATGGGCCTTTCACCATCACCAATGTGAAAAAAGCGGAAAAGAAGCGCACGGCTGCGCCTCCCTTTACTACCTCTACCTTGCAGCAGGAGGCTTCCCGGAAGCTGAACATGACCCCCAAGCGCACCATGATGCTGGCGCAGCAGCTGTATGAGGGCGTGGACGTGGAGGGCGAGGGCACCCTGGGTCTGATCACCTATATGCGTACCGACTCCCTGCGCCTTTCCGACGAAGCCATGGCTGCCGCAGCGGACTTTATTTCCAACCGCTACGGAAAGGAATACTATTATGGCTCGTTCCATGTGTACAAGACCAAGGCCGGGGCGCAGGATGCCCACGAAGCCATCCGTCCCACCCATGTGGAGCTGGACCCCGAGCGGGTGCGTTCCAGCCTGACAAACGACCAGTACCGGCTGTATAAGCTGATCTGGAGCCGCTTTCTGGCAAGCCAGATGGCAAACGCCGTTTATGATACCGTTTCCATCGATGCTGCCTGCGCCGGTCACACCTTCCGTGCCACCAACCAGAGCCTCCGGTTTCCCGGCTTCATTGCCGTGTACGAGGAGGGAAAGGACGAAGAAGGGGAGACAAACGGCTCTCCGCTGCCGGATTTGCAGGTGGGGGAAAACACCCAACCTACCAAATTTGACAAGCAGCAGCATTTTACCCAGCCGCCTGCCCGGTTCACCGAGGCCAGCCTGGTAAAAGCCATGGAAGAAAAGGGGGTTGGCCGTCCCTCTACCTATGCAGCCACCATCTCTACCATCGAAGACCGGGAGTATGTGGTCAAGGAGGACAAGCACCTTGCTCCTACTGCCCTGGGCGAAGTGGTCACGGGACTGATGATAGAGCGTTTCCGGGACATCATTGACGTAGAGTTCACCGCTAACATGGAAAGCCGCCTGGATGCCGTGGAGGAGGGCAAACAGAACTGGGTAAGCCTGCTTCACGAGTTCTATGACAGCTTTGAAAAGGAAATGAAGGATGCCGAGGCAGCCCTGGAGGGTGTACACCTGAAGGTGCCCGAGGAGGAGACCGATGAGGTCTGCGAGCTGTGCGGCAGAAAAATGGTCATTAAAATGGGGCGCTTCGGCAAGTTCCTGGCCTGTCCCGGATTCCCGGAGTGTAAGAATGCCAAGCCCCTGGTGGAAAAGATGCCCGGCCGCTGCCCCAAATGCGGCAGTGCCATTCTCAAGCGCAAGAGTAAGCGAGGCTTTGCCTACTATGCTTGCGAAAGGGGAGCGGACTGCGGCTTTATGACCTGGGATGTGCCCACGGCGGAGGACTGCCCGGAGTGCGGACAGACCCTGTTCAAGAAGTCCGGCAGAGGCCGGATGAAGCCCTTCTGCATCAATGAAAGCTGCCCTCGTTTCCTGCCGGAAGACCAGCGGGGCTATTATAAGAAAAAGACAACGGAGGAGGCGGGAGCACAGCCAACAGAGGAAGCACCGGCCCCTGCGGAAAAAAAAACCAAAAAGACGGCTGCAAAAAAAGCCGAGCCGAAAACCGCCGCAAAGAAAACGGCAGCAGCGAAAAAAACTGCGGCCAAGAAAACAACGGCAAAGAAAACGGCGGCAAAGACCACGGTGAAAAAGAGGGCACAATCATGACGGTAAAAGTTATTGGCGCAGGACTTGCCGGGTCGGAAGCGGCCTGGCAGCTGGCAAAGCGGGGCATCGGGGTGGAGCTTTACGAGATGAAGCCGGAGAAAATGTCTCCGGCACACCACAGCCCGGACTTTGCGGAGCTGGTGTGCTCCAATTCCCTGCGGGGCGACCGGCTGGAAAACGCGGTGGGGCTTCTGAAAGAGGAGCTGCGCCGCTGCGGCAGCCTGATTATGGAGTGCGCCGAAGCCACCCGGGTGGAGGCCGGCGGCTGCCTGGCAGTTGACCGCGCCGGATTCTCTCGGATGGTGACGGAAAAAATCAAGGCAAATCCCCTGATTCATGTGGTTTCCGAGGAGGTGACCCGGATTCCTCAGGAGCCGGTCATCATTGCCACGGGACCACTGACCTCCGATGCGCTGTCAGAATCCATCGGGCAGTATTTTGGCGCGGATTACCTGCATTTTTTTGATGCTGCTGCCCCGCTGGTGACGGCGGAATCGGTGGATATGAATCTTGCCTGGTGGCAGTCCCGCTATGACCGGGGCACCCCGGATTACATCAACTGCGCCCTGGACAAAGAGCAGTACGAGACGTTTGTACGCGAACTGATTTTTGCCGAGGAGGCAGAGGTACACGGCTTTGAGGACCGCAATGTGTTTGAAGGCTGTATGCCCGTGGAGGTGATGGCGCGCCGGGGACTGGATACGCTGCGCTACGGCCCCATGAAGCCGGTGGGTCTGACGGACCCCAAAACCGGGCGGGAGCCTTATGCGGTGGTGCAGCTGCGGCAGGACAATGCCGCCAAGAGCGTGTTTAATCTGGTTGGCTTCCAGACCCACCTGAAATTCGGGGAGCAGAAACGGGTGTTCTCCATGATTCCGGCGCTGCATGATGCGGAGTTTGTCCGCTACGGTGTGATGCACCAGAATACCTTCCTGCAAAGCCCCAAGCTGCTGGACTGCAATTTCGCTGACCGCCGCAACCCGCTGGTGGCCTTTGCCGGTCAGATGACCGGCGTGGAGGGCTATGTGGAGTCCACCGCCTCCGGTTTCCTGGCGGCAGTCACCATGGCAGCCAAGGTGCAGAACAGACCGGTGCCGGAGTTCCCCAAAACCACCGCCATTGGCGCTTTGGGGCGCTACATCAGCGATGGGAGCATTGAGTCCTTCCAGCCCATGAACATCAATTTCAGCATCATTGCGCCGCTGGAGCAGCGGATTCGGAAAAAGGCAGAAAAGAACCTGGCAATTTCGGCGCGGGCACTGGAAGTGATTGACGCGCTGGTTGCCAGCGGCATATAAAGAGGTGAAGGAACATGAAAATCATTTTGGATGCCATGGGCGGCGACAATGCCCCCGAGGCGGCTGTGCTGGGTGCCCTGGACGCGGTGAAGGAAACCGGCACCGAGGTGATTCTGGTTGGTCAGGCGGAGAAAATCCTGGAGGTAATGGGCAGCCACGGCATCAACGATTTGCCGGAGGGCGTGGAAATCATGGGGGCAGATGATGTGGTGGATATGCACGACGACCCTGCCACGGTGATTCACAAGCGAAAAAATTCCTCCATGGTTGTTGGCCTCAAGCTGCTGGCTGATGGCAAGGGCGATGCTTTTGTGTCTGCCGGTTCCACCGGTGCGCTGCTCACCGGCGCGACCTTGCTTGTCAAGCGGGTCAAGGGCATCCGCCGGGCAGCCATGGCTCCCTCCATGCCCAACAAAAAGGGCGGTAAGACCGTGATTTGTGACTGCGGTGCCAATGCCGAGTGTACCCCGGAATTTCTGCTGCAATTTGGTCTGGTAGGCTCTGCCTATGCCAAAAAGCAGCTGGGCATCCCCCAGCCCCGGGTGGGACTATTGAACATCGGCACGGAGGACTCCAAGGGCACCCAGCTGCAAAAGGATGCCTATGGGCTGCTACAGGATGCGGATGCAAAGGGGCTACTCCACTTCGTGGGCAACGTGGAAGCAAGAGACGTGCCCCTGGGCGAAGTGGATGTGGTGGTGTGCGACGGATTTTCCGGTAATGTGCTGCTCAAATCCATTGAGGGAACCGCCATGTTTATGGGCAGCCTGATGAAAAAGATGTTCAAGAAAAATCTGGGGAGTAAGCTGGGCTATGTGCTGTGTGCCTCTGGCGTGAAGGACATGATGAAGCTGATGGACTACCGGGAAATCGGCGGAACCCAGTTCTTGGGCATCAAAAAGCCGGTGATTAAGGCGCATGGCTCCTCCGATGCGCTGGCGTTTCGCAATGCCGTGAAGCAGGCAGCGCAGGCGGCACAAAATGATATGACCCCGGAATTGGAGCAGGCTCTCCGGCTCCTGGCGGAAGCAAAGGAGCAAACCAATGATTAAAGATTTAGAGACAGCCATTGGCTATCAGTTTCACAATATTTCCCTGCTGCAAAATGCGCTGACCCATTCTTCCTATGCCAATGAGCGGTGGCACAACAGCCTCCTGAGCAACGAGCGGCTGGAATTTTTGGGAGACAGCATTCTGGGAATGCTGGTGGCGGAGTATCTGTACCGTAATTTCCCGGATCGACCGGAGGGTGACCTGACCCGGATGCGGGCGGACATGGTATGCGAGAAGACCCTGGCGCGCGTGGCGGACACCATCCACCTGGGTGACCATCTGCTGCTGGGTCACGGTGAGGAGCAGGGCGGCGGACGTACCCGTGACTCCATTCTGGCTGACGCGGTAGAGTCGGTGATTGCGGCCTCTTTCCTGGATGGCGGGATGATGGCGGCGCTGGGGTTCATCCAGCGGTTTATTCTGGTGCAGGTGCCGGTGACGAAGCTCCACAACGTGGACTATAAAACCCAGTTCCAGGAGCTGGTGCAGCAGAAACGCAATCAGGTAATCAGCTATGCGCTCATTGGAGAATACGGCCCCGACCATGACAAGCGCTTTGACGTGGAAGTCAGCCTCAACGGTGCAGTCGTGGGGAAGGGAAGCGGTTCCAGCAAAAAGCGGGCGGAACAGGACGCAGCCAAAAATGCGATTGCGGTACTGTTCCCCGGAAAAATTTGAAAGGTAGGCTGCGAAGAATGGACGAACAGTTGAAAAAGGTCTGTCAGGCCTTCCGACTGCCCGGTACTTACCTTGGCTACGAAGCCATTCAGGTGGGCATTGTGAACCAGACCTACAAGGTAAACGTGCGTCTGGAGGACGGAAAGGAAAAATCATTCCTGGTGCAGAACGTCAATACCTACGCATTCCGCAATCCCATCGGTCTGATGAATAACATTGATTTGGTGACGGAGCACATCCGCCAGAAATGCCCGGAGAAACGCAGCCTGCATTTCCACCACACGGAGGATCGAAAGACCTATCTGCTGGACGGCAAGGATTTCTGGCGCGTGATGAATTACATCCCTTCGGCAACCTACAGTGCCACCACCGACCCGGTGATTTTGCGCAACGCAGGGCGCGCCTTTGGGGAGTTCCAGGCGCAGCTGCTGGACATTGATATTGACCAGCTGGTGGAGACCATTCCCAATTTCCATAACACCCGCAAGCGCTATGACAGCCTGGATGAAGCCATCAGGCTGGATGCTGTGGGACGGCTGAAGGAAGTGCAGCCGGAGATTGACTATCTGATGAAGTCCCGGGACGCGGCCTGCCTGCTCACAGACATGGGCAATGCCGGAAGTCTTCCCCGGCGGGTGACCCATAACGATACCAAAATCAACAATGTGCTGTTTGACAAGGACACCAATGATTCCCTGGTGGTCATCGATTTGGACACGGTGATGCCGGGCCTCATGGGGCATGACTTCGGCGATGCCATTCGCTTTGCGGCCAATTTTGTGGCGGAGGATTCCAAGGAGTACGACAAGGTTGGCATTGATTTGGCGGTATTTACAGCCTTTGCCCAGGGTTTCCTGGAAAAGCTGGGCACGGCCATGACCCAGAATGAGCTGGACACCCTGGCGCAGAGCTGCTTCTGCCTGACGGCGGAGCTTGCCGTCCGTTTTCTGGACGATTACCTGCGGGGCGACCTGTATTTTAAGACCAGCTACCCGGCGCACAATCTGGTGCGTGCCCGCAACCAGATTGCCCTGTGCAGAAGCATGGAAGCCCACATGGACGAAATGAATGCCATTGTGCATCGGTGCGCCGAAGTGTAATGATTCGTGCCCTGCCTCCCGTGAGGCGGGGCACAATCCGCTTTCGGGAGAACAAAAGGAGGAAATGCCTTGGCTGTTTCAGAAAAGCTCAAGGGCTTTATTTTAAGAACGTTTTCCAACTATGGCTATGCGGTGGGTGTCCGGAAAACAGAGGGGCTTCCCCTGGAAAAAATAAGCATGAAAAAATACCGCTGGCTGCGCCCCACGTTTCGCTACTGGTATGCAGACCCCATGGTGCGGCACATTCGGGGCAAATACTATGTGTTTACCGAGCAGTTCGACCTGGACGAAGGAAAGGGGAAAATTGCTGTTTCGGAAATCCGGAATGGGAAAATCGGAACGCCCAAAACCGTTCTGGATGAGCCGTTCCATCTATCCTTTCCCAATGTGTTTGCCTTTGGGCAGGACTATTACATGGTGCCGGAGTGCAGCGCCAGCCATGCCATTCGCATATACAAAATGGGGGGTTCCGTGGAGCACTGGGAGGAAATACTGTCCATTCCGGTGGACAACTGCGTGGATACTGCCGTGCTGCAACGGGAGAACGGCCTTTATCTGATTTCCTCGGAGCTGGAAAAGGACAATGCGCTGAAAGCCAGAAAGCTGGTGATTCACCTGCCGGATTTCCCCAGAGGAGCGCCCTGTGTTTTTGACAATTCCGGGGCGGAATACAGCCTGGAAGCACGCAACGGCGGCGACCTGCTTTGGAAAGACGGGGAAGGGTACTGCGTCAATCAGGTCAGCACCCCCACGGCCTATGGGCAGTATATGGACATTCTTTCCTTCCGGCTGAACGAGGATGGCACCCTGACCGAGAAAAAGGTCACTTCCATCCACAAAGAGGACATCCGCTCCCCAAAGCTCACCTATCCGCTGCTGCTGAAAATGGATACTCATACCTACTCGGTTTCGGAGGATATGGCCTATGAGGCGGTGGACATCGGCTGTACCTATTTTTCCGTGGGCAACCTGATCAGAAACCGGCTTTGGAAGCGCCGGAAGTAACAATGGGATGTTTCGCCGTAGAAGTCGCCAACTTGGCGACCCGAGCGGCGCAGCCGCCTTGGCTTCCCCCGGGGGGAAGCTGGATTTTTTATCAAACGGCACTTCGGAACC
>URPI01000050.1 GCA_900549705.1 uncultured Eubacteriales bacterium | reverse complement strand
CGCCGATAACGGAAATTCTAACCTTATCTACAAACATCTTGCATACCTCCTGCAAAAAGGAATGTGGTTTGAGCAGTGGTGAAAAAAGAGGGGAGAGGCTCTCTGCTTTCAGCATTCACCAAACGGCATAAGGGTATTCTCTGGAACAAACAGCCCGAAAAAAAGGACTGCTGCAAAAAAACTGCGGCAGTCCTTCTGAGGGCTATACGGAATTACTGCTCAGCGTAAACGGAGCACTTCCGGCGATCCTTACCCATGCGCTCGAACTTGACGGTACCGTCAACCAGTGCAAACAGGGTGTCGTCCTTGCCGATACCAACATTGGTGCCGGGATGGATGTGGGTGCCTCTCTGGCGAACCAGAATGTTGCCAGCCAGAACAAACTGGCCGTCAGCGCGCTTGCAGCCCAGTCGCTTGGACTCGGAATCACGGCCGTTCTTGGTGGAACCGCCGCCCTTGTGGTGAGCGAAGAACTGAATACCAATCTTCAGCATTGTGTTACACCTCCAAAACTTCGATATAATCAGGATAGTCATCCCGCAGACTGCTAAGAGTCAGCATCATTCCGGCAAGAACTGCCTGGACGCTTTCTTCCTCATCGCAGGAAGCGGGGAGTGTCAGGGTGATGCGGGCATCCGCCTCCTTGACACGCACCTTGGCCTTTGCGCCGCACACATCATTGATGGTGGCTTCGGCCATGGTAACAACAGCGGTAATGGCGGCACAGACAATGTCGCTGCCGGCCTCACTGTATCCGCTGTGACCCGAAACGGAGAATCCTGTGATTCTGTCGTCTTCGGTGAAAAATTCGCACTTTGTCATAAATTACAGAGCGATCTTGGTGATTTCCACCTTGGTGTAGGGCTGACGGTGGCCAATCTTCTTCTTCTCGTTCTTCTTAGCCTTGTACTTCAGAACGTGGAGCTTCTTGCCCTTGCCGTTCTTCACGACCTTGGCCTCGACAACAGCGCCTGCCACAACGGGAGCGCCAATCTTGGAATTTTCACCATCCAGAACGGCCAGAACCTGATCGAACTTCACGGTCTCCTCGGCCTCAACGCCCAGCTTCTCAACGAACAGGACATCACCCTCGGAAACGGTGTACTGCTTGCCTCCGGTTACGATAACTGCCTTCATTTGTTTCACCTACTTCATATTGTGTAGTCTCGCTTTGGAGGTGGGGCATTTGAGCGCACCACTTAAACCTCTTCAATGCGGCTTGTGTATTCTATCATTATGCGTGAAAAAAGTCAAGCAGTTTTTTAACTTTTTCTTTCTTTTTTGCAGGCTCTCCGGCCTGTTTCGCGGAAACCCACAAGCTTCTGAAAGCGGTTCAGTAAAACTCTGAGAAGAAGGGAGTAAGGAGAACGAAAAAAGTGCTTGACAATCTTCAAAAACCATTATATAATCCCACCGTCCCACCGTTGGCTGGCTGCTTAGCGGCGCAAGATATAATGTGAAATATGGACGATTAGCTCAGCTGGCTAGAGCATCCGCTTGACGTGCGGAAGGTCATAGGTTCGAGTCCTATATCGTCCACCAAACATAAAAAGTCCGAACTTCTTCCGATTGGGAGTAAGTTCGGATTTTTATTGCCTATTTTTTCAGTACAATTCTGGTAGGCGTTGCGTTGGATACAAAAATCATGCTGTCATAAAGCACCGCAGGCGGCTGGAACATTCGGTAGCTGGGCGGGAGAAGCCGCATTACCGCTGAATAGCGTTCGCCCAGGTTCCCCAGATAGGTATATTCGGAAATCTGTTTTCCCAGTTCAGAGCCTTCCGGTACAGCTGAAAAATCCAGCCAGCACTGGTCATATCCAGCCAGCTTTGCCGCTTTGGCCAGCGGGTCATGGGAATAAAATACCTGGTAAGTGCGTTTGGCAGGGGAGCGGGTGGGCAGATTGCAGCGTGTTTTATAGAAATCTGTGCCGATGACATAGTAGCCGTTTTCCGCTTCATTGGACAGAATCTTCCCCATGGAATCATAGCTGCCCCATTTTGCAACATGGCTGTTATGACCCGTTACAAAGATTCGTTCCTGCCCTTTGGATTGCTCCTGTTGAAGAATCCACTTCACGTTTTCTGCCATAAACCGGTCTCTTACAGCGCCGCCATCAGAAGAAGGGATGCTTTGCAGCTGGCAATACTGCAATAGCATATCCGCACAGTGCATTACCTGCTCAGAAGCGGTGCTGGTATTCAGTGCATCCTTTGCTTGCGTAAGGATTTCCTCTTGCGTGGAAAAATCAAATGCTGGATTTAATTTTTCCCCGTCTACCAACTGCTCCAACCGGGTGGTGTCGATATTCAATTCCATGCAGGCTTCCATTAAAAAGCGAAATGTATGGGAAACTCTTTGCATATCAAAGCCATAGAACCGAATATCATTACCGGCGGCAGCACCGGCATTATACTCCCGCATATAGGAAATCAGCTTCGCCATTTCTTCCGTCCGGTAAATGGCAAATCCAATCTCAGCGGCAGCTTCCTGCGCCGTTCCGTCTCCTCCGTGGATATACCGGTTGACCTGCTCACATCCGCCATAATCGCCCTCCAGTGCGAAAGCACGGACATGGTAGTCTTCAACCATCTTTCTGAATACATCCAGCTTTAATTGCTGAAATTCTGCATTGCCGTGGGTTGCCTCTCCCAATGCAATGATTTTTTTGCCTTCCGGAATGGTGAGCTTCTCTACCGGCTGTGCATATTCCTGAAATGCTTCCACGTTTGCGGCTTCTCCGGTCGAGAAGCCGCCAAGGCGCATGAACACTCCGGACAACAGCAGCAGGACAGCGAAAAAGCCCAATAGGATGTACCTGACCTTCAAATATCTTTTTTGTTTCATAACTGATAATACCTCATCTGAAATACGCTTCCGGGTTTACTGAACCTCGTGCAGCAGGTCTTCGGCGGAAAGCTCAAATAGCTTTGCAATGGCAATGAGATTGGAAGTGCTGGGATCGGAGGTGCCGTTTTCCCATTTGGATACCGCCTGCCTGCTGACACCGATTGCCTCGGCCACGAATTCCTGGGTCATCTTACATTCTTCACGATGCTGCTTTAAGACTTCTCCCAGGGATTTTCTGGTAATCGTCTTATCTTTTCTGACATCCCGGGACTTGGTGTATTTGATGAGCGCCCGAATGAGGAAAATCCCCAAGGCCACAAATGTTGCAATCATCGCAAGCCCAATGAGAAGAACAAAAATAAAAACCATAACTCCTACAAATTTCATTTCAAATCACCTCCCAGTGAATGGCTCTATGATAGCCCGTTTTCCTGGTTTCTGCCACCAACTATCCCGATATTATCAGTTGCATTCCGGTTGCGTCTGTAAATTATCACATTTTATGGCGAAAATGCGATGGACGTGTTTCAAGTATATCACGGCAATAATCAAAAAGATAGTAAGCAGTTGTTGCCAGAATCATCGTAGGGCTTTTATGATTGGTGCGCCCGTCTGACAGCAAGCAGAATATGACATAATCGTAGAAAAATGTCGATTTTATTTTAGAAATTCTGTGAATAATCCTTGCATTCTCCGCATTTCATGATATAATACGGATGTAACCATAGGGTGGAAGTGTCCCACGGCGGGTTCGGCGGGGAGGTGCAGCTCATTTTTGTGCTGTATACGCTGCCAATCTGTCAGGTTTCTGATAATGAAAGGGGAAGGAACATGAAAAAGCTTCGTAAAACAATCCCAGTTGTCATGCTTTCTTTGGCGCTGCTGATTTCCGGCTGTGCCCAAAAGGGTGAACCGGAAAAAATCAACACCAAGGATTTTTCCAGAGAAATCCAGGCGGAGAATGTCAGCGGCGCAGAGCTTGTCCAGGGAAAGACCACCCAAGATATCACCGATGGCCAGATGCTGGGCAGCACCGATGGCGTGCGTACCGGGGCGGACGGCTCTCTTACATTGAGTGCAGACGGCGATAAGTACATCCATTTGGAACCTGATACGCAGGTAAAGCTGGAGGCTTCCGGTACAGAGCAAAGCGGCAAAACAAGAATCAACCTGGAAGATGGCGGCATACTGGTGGCCGTGGAAGAAGCCCTGTCCAATGGTGAACTGTTCCAGATTCAGACAGAGGAAGCCTTGGTTTCCATTGAAAAGGGCATTGTCCGTGTCAGCAAGGACGGCCAGCACACTCTGGTAGAGGTGTTTGAGGGCGCGGCAGATGTTCAGCTGCGGCAGACCGAAACCCAGATGACGGCCAGCGAAGGCCAGGCTCTGCTGATTCAAACAGAAGGGAAGACCCATTCCTTCGTGCTGGAAGACGAGATTGACCTGGAGCTGTGGCGGTCGGATGCCCCCTGGGATGGTGTTGCATCTAAGGATGGCACAGGTTCTGCCATTTTGGAGATCCCCTACACAAAGCTCCCGGATTCCGTGCTGGAGCAGCTGAAAGCCTATGCGCAGGACGGTCATACCCTTTCCGTCTCTGCCCAGACCATTGAAAACATTCTGAAAACCGGCCACGATTTCGTTGAATCAGAGCGGGTGGAGCCTACCTGCCTGGAAGACGGCAAGGTGGATTATGTATGCAGCCTCTGTGGTAAGACGGAGGAAGAGCTTCTGCCTGCACTGGGGCATAAAGAAGAGGAGCTTCCCGCCGAGGAAGCAACCTGCACCAAGGATGGCAAGACCACCGGAGTGAAGTGCAGCGTGTGCGGCGAAGTGCTTCAGGAGCAGGAGGTCATTCCTGCAACCGGACACCAGGAAGAAGAAATTCCGGCAGAGGAACCCTCCTGCATTTGTGACGGCAAGACCGCCGGTAAGAAGTGCAGCATTTGCGGCGAGATTCTTGTCCAGCCGGAGACGATTCCCGCCCTGGGTCACACCTTGGAAAAGAAAGCCGATGTTGCGCCGGACTGCACCAGCAGCGGCACCATCGGCGGCACCTACTGCACGGTGTGCGGCAAGGTAATTGAAGCCGACAGTGAGGTCGCCCCCCACGGCCATACCCCCGAGACTGTTCCGGCAGTGGAGCCGACCTGCGAAGAAAACGGTCTGACAGAAGGCAGCGTTTGCACCACCTGTGGCCTGGAGCTGGTTCCGCAGCAGGTTATTCCGGCGCTGGGACATACACTTGAATCAATTCCCGGCCATGCTGCAACCTGTGAGAAGAGCGGTGTCACCGAAGGAAAGCGCTGCGCTGTTTGCGGCAAAGTTGTCGAGAAACAAAAAGCCATTCATGCACTTGGCCATAAAGAGGAGATTATCCCCGCTGTTGCTCCCACCTGCGAGGAAGATGGCCTGACGGAAGGCATCCGCTGCTCCGTTTGCGGAAAGATTTTGAAAGAGCAAGAGAAGATACCTGCCCTGGGGCATACCGAACAGACGGTTGCCGGGAAAGCAGCCACCTGCACCGAGAGCGGCTTGACCGATGGCGTTCGCTGCACTGTTTGCGGCAAGACGCTGAAGGAGCAGGAGGAAATTCCTGCGGCGGGTCATGTGCAGGAGGTCGTTGCCGGCAGAATTGCCACCTGTACTACTGCCGGCCTGACTGATGGCACTCGCTGCACCGTTTGCGGCGAGGTAATGAACGCACAGGAGGAAACCGCTAAGCTGGCACACACCTTGGAAACGATTCCGGGGAAGGCGGCCACCTGTTCCGCTACCGGCTTGACCGATGGCGCTCGCTGTACCGCCTGCGGTGAAGTGGTTACCCCTCAGAAAATCATTGAAAAACTGCCCCACACCCCCGAGATGATTTACGGCATCTACCCCATGTGCTTCCGCGATGGCATGACCGATGGTTCTGTTTGCAGCGTCTGCGGTGAGATTTTGGAGCCTTGCCAGGTGATTCCCGCCCTTGCGCATAAGCCGGGCAGCCTCGCCGGCACCCCTGCCACCTGTACCGAAGAAGGCTGGACGGATGGCATTGCCTGCCAGATTTGCGGCCATGTGATGAAGGCCAAGGAGAAAATTGCCAAACTGCCCCATACCCCAGCTGCTGCGGTGAAGGTGAAGAATCCTGCCGCTCCCGTGCTGGATGCCAATGGCAACCTGGTGAATACTCCCAGCCAGCCCGGATACTGCTATGACATGGTCACCAAGTGCAAGAATTGCGATGTGGTGCTGTCGCTGCTGAGATATCCCCATACCCCGGGAGCATCCACAGTGGAGACCGATTCCAACGGTGTCAAGTGGAAGGTTGTAACCTGCGCCCAGTGCGGCGGTATCATTAGTAGAACGAAGCAATAAACGCTGTAAGGGCCGCTTTCCGAAAGGAGAGCGGCCTTTTTTGCAGTCAAACGCGAAAAGGGGTTTGCATTTTTTAAGGAAAGGTGCTATACTTTCGGTGTTTTTAGAGTAGATTCCGTTGCTGCGTACAAGGAGGCATAATATGATTGAACACCTGAGCAATGCCTTTTCCCAGCTGGCCTCCAACCGGCTGATTACTATTTTGATTGAATCCTTTCCCAAGATGCTCCTTCCGGGATTAAAAATGACCATTCCCCTGACTGCCATTTCCTTTTCCATTGCCCTGGTCATTGCTGTGGCAGCTGCCATGATTCAGGTGGCAAAGATTCCGGTGCTGCGGCAGCTGGTGCGATTTTACATCTGGGTGGTGCGCGGGACACCGCTGATGGTGCAGCTGTATGTGGTGTTTTTCGGACTGCCGAACCTGGGCGTGTACTTGGATCCGTTCCCTACAGCGGTGCTGGTATTCTCTGTCAACGAGGGGGCTTATTGCGCTGAAACCGTGCGGGCGGCCATTGAGTCCATCCCCAAGGGGCAGATGGAGGCCGGTGTGTGCGTGGGTATGAGCTGGATGCAGACCATGTGGCACGTTGTGCTGCCCCAGGCTTTCCGTACCGCGTTCCCGTCCCTGTCCAATTCCCTGATTTCCATGTTGAAGGATACCTCCCTGGCTGCCAACATCACGGTCATGGAAATGTTCATGGTGACCCAGCGCATTGCCTCCCGTTATTATGAGCATCTGGCGCTGTATATCGAGGTTGCCATGATTTACCTGCTGTTCTGCACCGTGCTGACCAAGCTTCAAGCCGTATGCGAGAAGAAACTGGCCTCCTATGGTTTCTGAAAAGGAGAAAATATGCTGACAATCCGCAATGTAAATAAACAGTTTGATGGCACGCCGGTGTTGAACAATGTGAGCCTCTCCGTGAACAAGGGAGACGTGATTGCCATCATCGGTCAGAGCGGCGGCGGAAAGACGACGCTCTTGCGCTGTATGAATTTCCTGGAAACTGCCGATTCCGGCGAGATGGAATTTGACGGAGCGTGCTTTGACCTGCGGCATATTTCTGCCAGGCAGATTGCTCGCATCCGCAGAAAGACGGCTTTCGTATTCCAGGGCTACAACCTGTTCCGCAACAAAACTGCCCTGCAAAATGTGATGCTGGGTCTGACTGTTGCCCGTAAAATGCCAAAAAAGCAGGCCGAGGAGATTGCCCGCGCCGCGCTGGAAAAGGTTGGCCTGGCAGAAAAGGCTGCAAGCTATCCCAATGCACTTTCCGGCGGCCAGCAGCAGCGTGTGGCCATTGCCCGCGCGCTGGCAACCAAACCGGAAATTATCTATTTTGATGAACCTACCTCAGCCCTGGATCCGGAGCTGACGGGCGAGGTGCTTTCAGTCATGCGCCGCTTGGCGGAGGAGGGGATGACCATGCTGGTGGTGACCCATGAACTGGGCTTTGCCCGCAATGTGTCCACCAAGACCATGTTCATGGACAAGGGAACCGTGGTGGAGTCCGGCCCTTCGGCAGAGCTGTTTGCCAATCCGAAAGAAGAGCGCACCCGCGCTTTCTTAAATACCATTACCCAACATGAAAAGGAGTAACGCAAAATGAAAAGAATGATTGCTGTAATGCTGGCGGTTTTTATGCTGGCATCTGTTCTGACCATGGCTGTTTCTGCAAAGGGTTCCGATGACCTGCTGGAGACCATCCAGGAGCGGGGAACCATTATCGTCGGTCTGGAAGGGGACTGGGCACCTTGGTCCTATGTGGATGAGAACGATGAGCTGACCGGCTATGATGTAGAGGTTGCAAAGGCCATTGCCGACAAACTGGGCGTGGAGATTCAGATTGTCCCCGGCGAGTGGGACGGCTTGTTTGCCGGTATGGATGCAGGCCGCTATGACATGGTGGTCAACGGCGTGGAAGTGACCGAGGAGCGGGCGGATAAGTACGATTTTTCTACGCCCTATGCCTATATTCGTACCGCACTGATTGTCAAGGGCGACAATGATTCCATCAAAACCTTTGAAGACTTGAAGGGCAAGAAGACCGCCAACTCCATTGCTTCCACCTATATGAACCTGGCCGAGAGCTATGGCGCTACCTGCTATGGCGTGTCCACTCTGGATGAAACCCTGACCATGGTGCTCCAGGGCAGAGTGGATGCTACCCTCAATGCCATTGTGTCCTTCACCGACTATATGGCGCAGCACCCCGATTCCAACCTGAAGGTTGTTGCCACCACCGAGGAGGCTTCCAACGTTGCAATCCCCATGCGCAAGGGCGATGAAACCGCCTCTTTGCGGGAGGCTGTCAACAAGGCCATTGATGAGCTGCGTGAGGATGGCACTCTCAGCGAGCTGTCCACCCGCTTCTTCGGCGAGGATATTTCCAAGTAACCAAAGTTCCTATAAAAGTGCGTCATGCAAGTGCGATTGTGCTTGCGTGGCGCACTATTTCTACAAAAAAGACGATTATCATTTTGGAAAAGTCTGTAAGACTGTATAAAAAAGCAAAACTGCTCTTGAAATTCTGATGGGAATATGCTAAAGTATCTCCATCGTCCAATCGGACAAAAGAACTGAATATTGTGCGATGCGAAGCACGCGGAGAACTGGGCAGGGAAGCCCGACCGAAGGAGTAAAACTCTCAGGTAACAGGACCGCGGGTGGATCGCACTCTGGAGACATCCGGGTAAAACCGGGGGCCGAAGGTGCAAGGGGTGATGAATCACCGAATCTCTCAGGCAAAAGGACAGAGCTTATGTTTGTTTCTGCAACGCGGAAATGTGGCAGGGACGGATGGTGTCTTTTTTTGGTGAGTACCCCTTGTGGGTACTTTTTTCATGTTCTTTGAAAAAACCAAGGGGGAAGAAAAATGGAAAACATCGTTCAGACTGTCACAACTGTCAACAATGCCGTCAATGGATTCGTTTGGGGAATGCCCATGCTGATAATGCTGGTGGGTACCGGCATCCTGATGACCATCCTGACCCGCGCCTTCCAACTGTCCAGGTTCGGGTACTGGATGAAAAAGACCATCGGCGGAATCTTTACCAATAAGCACATTACCGCCCACACGGCCAAGGAAGACCGCTCCATCAGCCAGTTCCAGAGCCTGTGCACCGCCCTGGCCGCCACCATCGGCACGGGCAATATTTCCGGTGTGGCAGCCGCCATTGCCACCGGTGGCCCCGGCTCCGTGTTCTGGATGTGGATTGTCGCCATTTTCGGCATGATGACCAACTATTCCGAAAATGTGCTGGGCATCTACTATCGCCGCAAGAATGAGGACGGTGAGTGGTGCGGTGGCGCTATGTACTACCTCAAGGATGGCCTGGGCGGCTATCCCGGCTACAAGAAGATTGGCTCCGTACTGGCTGTTCTGTTCAGCTGCTTCTGCATTCTCGCCTCTTTCGGCATCGGCAACATGGGTCAAATCAATTCCATTGCCGTGAACATGACGGAAGCTTTCCGCATTCCCGCCTGGGTGACCGGTGTCTGCCTGATGGCGGTAGCCGCGCTGGTGGTGCTGGGTGGCATCAAGCGCATCGCCGCCGTTACGGAAAAGCTGGTTCCGTTCATGGCGCTGGCCTATATAGTGGGTGCCATTGTCATTGCTGTGATGAACGCCTCTAATATCATTCCTGCTTTCGCCATCATTTTCAAGTGCGCCTTTACCGGCAGGGCGGCCTTCGGCGGTGTGGTAGGCGCAACCGTAAAGGACGCGGTGACTTGGGGCATGAAGCGCGGCGTGTTCTCCAATGAGGCCGGCCTTGGCTCCTCCGTCATGGTGCATTCCAACTCCAATGTCAAGGAGCCAGTGATGCAGGGGATGTGGGGCATTTTTGAGGTGTTTGCCGATACCATTGTGGTCTGCTCCTTGACGGCTCTTGTGGTGCTGACCAGCGGCCTGGTGGATTTGCAGACCGGCGCCATGCTGACCACCACTGAGAAAACCGCTATGGTTGCCGAGGCGTTCGGCCTTTCCTTCGGTAAATTCGGCACCTGGTTTATTGCCATTGCCGTACTGCTCTTTGCGTTCTCCACTGTCCTGGGGTGGAGTCACTATGGCTCCAAGGCCTTTGAGTACCTGTTCGGAATCAAAGCAACCGTCGGCTATAAGGTGGTATTTGTGGCGTTTATTATCGTGGGTGCAACCATGAATCTTGACCTTGCGTGGGATTTGTCCGATACCTTCAATGGCCTCATGGCAATCCCTAACCTGATTGGTGTTGTCAGCCTGAGCAGTCTGGTCTATCGTATTACCCAAAATTATATCGACCGCGCCTTCCTCCATAAAGATGTCAAGCCCATGTATTCCGTCTTCCCGGAGTACCAGGAGCAAGAAGAGAAGGAACCGTCCGAAGTGTAAGGGGGAACGGTGCGAAGCACCCGCAGCTTCATCTCTGGGATGTTATCGTTACTTCGTTCAGGAATATAAGCACGAATGCCCTTGGCCGCTGCATGGGAAGGCCAAGGGCATTTTCCGTTGGAATGTAATTTTACCGAAACGCAATGTCCAATATCCCGTTTGCCTGATACCGCCGCAGAGAAAAACCGGATAGGGTAGAGGCAGTCCCGCAGCCCGCATTGGACACCGCTTTTATGGAATGGCCGCTCAGAATGAACTGTGTTTCAAACAGAATTTTCGCCCAAGGCAGGTGATAGTCGCTGCTGACGATTGCCACCTGCGTTACCTGGGGATATTGCCCAGATAGCAGCGCATCACAATAGGCTGCATTTTCCGCGGTGGTCAGGGAGCGGTTTTCTATGAGAAGCCGCTCCTTTGCAATGCCTTTTTCTTCTAACCAGGATGCCATCGCACCCGCTTCTGTGGTTGCGGCAGAAGCAGCCGTCCCGCCTCCGGTACACAAAATGTAGGATTTTGGATATTTTTCCGCACTTTTCCTTGCGCATTCCAGCCGCCCTATCAGCTCCTGCTGCATGGAGCCGTCCGGGTTCAGCTGAAACCCCAGCACAATGATGCAAAGCTGGTTGCCATCTGCCAGCCCGTCGGGCAGAACCCCCATGTTGACGGGCATAGCGCTATCTGATTCTGCCCAGCACTCCATGATTTTCTGCCATTTATCGGCTGAATCCTGGTTTACCCGTTCCAGTTCCGCCAGCAATTTTTCATTGACCGTGGGCACAAGCACATAGCCCTGCACCAGTTCCTGAATGATTTCCGCTTCGGTGCGGGGCAAACCGCTCTGCTGCCGAGCATCCCAAATGCCAAACCACGCAGCCCCCAGCAATAAAATAATTGTCAAAATCCACGCCCATTTTTTCATGCCAATCAACTCCCATCTGTTTTCTGCGCTCCATTATACCGCACATCCCAGACATCTGTCCATCAAAAAGTGCCGGGTATCGCTGTTTTTGCGATACCCGGCGATGTATTTTATTGGACACGATAGCCGGACTTCATAAGAAGCACGATTTCCTGCCAGAAGGCCGGCTCCTCCGCACGATAGTCATCGGCGTTGGGCAGACAGCTAAAGGGGATGATGCGCTTCTCCTTGTCAATCCAGGCGCATTTTATTGCCCTGACTTTACTTTTTCTATCCATGCTTTAATCTCACTTTCCGGGGTGTCCGTGACCACATAACGGGTAGCTGAACGCCACCCTGATTGTGAGCGGTAAGTGGTTTGAATTTCCCGAAGACCGCCGTCCTCATCGAATAGATAGGTGTAAGTGCGGATGGGGTCGGTGCTGCTCTCCTGGGAGTAGGAATAGGCAAGGCTGATTTCCCGGTCGCTGATGACGTTGTAATCCTTGGAGATGTAGTAGCTCTCCCGGTTCTCGTTTCCGTAGCTGCGTTTGCACCAGCTTTCAAACATCACCGGGGAATCTGCGGTTTCCGTGAAGCTGTGCCGGTAGCCGGTGGAGCCATAAATGTCGTATGCTTCCGTTCCGCCGTCCCGCCAGATGACTTCATGCAAATCCTCTGCGGAAAAATAGTCGGTGGAGTATACCTGGTACATCTCCATGCGGAATCCCTTTTGCTTCAGCGCTTCAATGGCTGCATCCACCCGAGCCAGCGCTTCCTCTGCGCCCTTGCCATGGATGCCACCCTGAAGGGGAATGGAGAACTCTGCATACTGGACGATGGATTTCTCACCCTGATAGAAGCGCTTGCCCATGCGGTAAATCCCGGCATCCAGCGTTCCATAGGCATCCGACCAATCCACATTGACAATGGTGGTTCGACCCATAACAGGGATGGTTTCCTCGCCCCAGCTGCCCTCTTTATTCTGGTCGCCCAGCCGCACCCAGCGGTCAGTCTCCCATTTTTCAATCCAATAGCGGCAGTCGGTGGTGATTTTCGAGACACCGGTGATGTTGGTGGCAAACCACACTTCGCCGCCCCAGCCACGGAGCAAATCGTCGTCCACCCGGAAGAAGATGCCCCAGGGGGAGCGCTGCTGGGCGGTGAAGGAGTCCTCCGGCACATACTGGCTGGGGAGAGAGAGGGAAATCTCCTTGGAATCCAGCCGGATGTGGCTGCGATTGGAGACGGTGCCGTCTTCTGCCAGGGTTTCGTCAATCCGGTCAACGGAAAGGAGATTTCCGTTG
>URPI01000049.1 GCA_900549705.1 uncultured Eubacteriales bacterium | reverse complement strand
AAGCCAAGAGGAGGTTGCGGGAGCTTGTGCCATTCAATGTACCCCTCTGTTCCGGAAATGGCAGGTTGCTAAGAGTCCCTATCATTTACAAAATGTCTACTCCTGCAATCGTCCTGCATTTCTTATGTTTGCCGGGATTTTACCGGTTCAGGAACCAATCTTCCACAATATCCTGATGGGTCACGGCAATCTCGGTGGTTTTCAGTTCCTCTTTTGTGAAGAAGCGCAGCTCCCGGGACTCGGCGCTGATGCGCATCTGCGGCTCCCGGGGGAAATCCAGGCCGTACACCGCAATCACCATCCGCCACACACTGCCATCCTGAAAGGCGGCAATCCGCCCGGGGTCGCCGTAGGTTTGCAGTTTTTGCAGCTGGTCCGGCTGCACTCGGATGCCCAGCTCCTCGTATATTTCCCGCACCATTCCCTGCACCGTGGTTTCGGATTTCTTTACCCCGCCGCCAATCAGCCCCCAGGTATCGGAGTCCCGGCGGCGTTCCAGCAGCAGCCGCCCGCCGCAGGTGATGATGGCATTGGCACCCAGGTGGGCGGGCATGGTGGGCTTGGGGGCATTTTTCGGATCGCCCCGGTAAAATGTTACAATCGCCATAGGGTATCACTCCTTTTTGCACCATTATAGCCCAGAGATACACAGGATGCAATGGGATTCTTCAGGAATCGCCTGCCGTCAGGAACCACCGGTGGTCACGGATATAATATTTCAGTTCCAGCACATTGCTCCGTCCTTCCGAGCAGACTCGGCATAAAAAAGTCTGACTCTCCGCGCCGTAAACCTTGCATTCCTTCTGCCGCAGAATCTCCGTCACACGGGCTACAACAGCCTCGTCAGCCTCCGCTTCCGCACGAATCCGCAGGGGGCGGATTTTCCCCGTGGCATCGCTGAGAAAAATCACATCCACCGGCACATTGTTTCGGCTCATCACAATTCATCCTCTCCTGTTTTTCTACATATTAGCACATATGTTCGTAAAAATCAAGTATCTTTTCGTTGCCAAATTCTGCCGGTGCTGATATAATCTATTCAGTATAATCGAGAATCGGAGATGATTGGATGCTTCGCTACCCCTGCCTGGTCCTGGACCACGACGACACCGTGGTGCAAAGTGAAAAGGATGTAAATTTCCCCTTTTTCAAGTATATTCTCAACGAATTCCGCCCGGGAACCACCGTCACCCTGGAACAGTATACCGCCGGCTGCTTCCATTTGGGCTTTGCGGAAATGTGCCGGAAATGGTACGGCTTCACCGAGCAGGAGCTGGTAGAAGAATATCAGGGCTGGCAGCGCTACATCCGCACCCACACCCCTGCCGCTTTTCCGGGAATCGGTGCGGTGATCCACCGCCAGAAGGAACTGGGCGGCAAAATCTGCGTGGTGTCCCATTCCTGTGAGGAAAACATCACCCGGGACTATCAGGCCCATTTCGGCATTCTCCCGGATGATATTTACGGCTGGGATTTGCCGGAAAGCCAGCGCAAACCCAGCACCTATCCCCTGGAACAAATTATGAAAAAATATGGCTTTGCTCCCGAGGAGCTTCTGGTAGTGGACGACATGAAGCCCGCCTATGAAATGGCGCACAACACCGGGGTTCCCATTGCCTTCGCCGCCTGGTCCCGGCAGGAGGGCGGGGTGCTGTGGGAGGAAATGCGTAAGCTGTGCAATTTTTCCTTTGATACCCCCGGGGAATTGGAGCAGTTTTTGTTTCAGGACTTGACAACTATGATATAATAGGAATGCAAAAGAAGGGGGTGAACTGTTTGGAAAAGGAAAGCATCAAGGTGATGGCACGCAATCGAGAAGCCTACCACGAATACTTCGTTGAAGAAGAAATGGAAGCCGGTATCGAGCTGTGCGGCACCGAGGTCAAGTCCATCCGGCAGGGCACCCTGAACCTGAAGGATTCCTGGTGCGGCATCAAGGATGGAGAGCTGATTCTCAACCAGATGCACATTTCTCCCTATGACCACGGCAATATCTTCAACCGGGATTCCAAGCGCCCCCGGCGACTGCTGATGCACAAGCGGGAAATCATGCGGCTGTTTGGCAAGGTCAAGCAGGATGGCTACTCCCTCATTCCCCTGTCCGTCTATTTTAAGGGCAGTCGGGTCAAGGTGAAGGTGGGTCTGTGCAAAGGCAAGAAGCTTTACGACAAACGACAGGCAGCGGCCGAGCGGGATGCCAAACGGCAAATCGACCGCGCCATGAAGGAGCGATAATATGAACCCTACTTTTAAGATTACCATGGAAAACGGCGGTGTCATCGAAGGCGAGTTGTACCCCGAAAAGGCGCCCCAGAGCGTTGCCAATTTCATCGACCTGTGCAATCACAACTATTACGACGGCCTGATTTTCCACCGGGTTATCCCCGGCTTCATGATTCAGGGCGGCTGCCCCGAAGGAACCGGCATGGGCGGCCCCGGCTACTGCATCAAAGGCGAGTTCTTCTTCAACGGTGTGAAGAATGACCTCAAGCACAAGCGGGGCGTGCTGAGCATGGCTCGTTCCTCCTCTCCCAACTCCGCCGGCAGCCAGTTCTTCATCATGCACCAGGATGCCAAGCACCTGGACGGGCAGTATGCCGCTTTCGGCAAGGTCACTTCCGGCATGGAGGTGGTGGATGCCATCGCCGCTGTGAAGACCGACCGCAATGACCGCCCTCAGGAGGAGCAGAAGATTGCCTCCATCACTGTGGATACCCACGGTGAAAGCTATGAGGCACCCAAGAAGCTGCCCGATCCCTACGGCAGGTTCTGATTTTTAGAAACATCAGCCCCGGAGGGTTTCCTCCGGGCTCCCATGGGGCCGTACTGGTTTCGACGGGGGTAGTGAGGCTGGAATAGCGGGTCGTGGCGCCTGGCCACGATAAAACGGGCAATTTTTTAAATTTAACTGACAACAATACTGTTGCTCTGGCTGCCTAATTAGGCGCCCATCCTCCCCGGAAGGTCCACGAGCCGGGCTAGGGTGTGATTTGAGTGGAGACCGTGCGTGTGCTAAGCTTTGCGTACACCATGAATCATGAAGCTACCAAGTCCCATAGGGTGTTTGTTCCCGCTGGGGCGAGGGAATGTAAATAACAAACTGCACCCGGAGAAGTTCTTTCCAAGTTGCTTTCGGACAGGGGTTCGATTCCCCTCGGCTCCACCAATAAAAATGTCGTGAGAAATTCAATTTTCTCACGACTTTTTTCATATATTACGCACTTATTCCTTGAAAAAATTCACTTTCCATGGAATTTCAAAATTTCCCTGCTCATCGTTTTTCACGCTTTTCCTCTGCTTTTTAACCTGTTTTGGAAGCAAAAGTGTAATGGAACCTCGCAGAACTCCGTCACCGCGCCGATGAGCTGCTGAGGTGCGTGCTGGGTGTCGCCTTTTCCCGGTTTCAGCGCCATGCGCCGGAACTTCTCCGCCATGCCCCGCGCTCCCACAGTCACCGCCGTCTGGCTGTGCCAGTAGTCCACCTGCTTTTTCAGCAGCTCGTTCTGCTTCTTCAGCTCCTCAACGGTTTCCAGCTCCCGGCTGTGTTTCTGGTTGACATTTTGCTCCGGCTGTGCTATCTTTTCAGTGGGAGTCACCACAGACCCGTTTTGGGCGTAAACATTGGGGTCTTGGGCATCAGTGAGCTGTGGGGCTCCTGTTTTATTTGCTCCAATGTACGCAGAAAACCTCAAATTATCCTTGACATAGAGCAGTTCTGAAAGTATTCTATTCATAGAAGGAGTATCGCCGCCGGAGTCAACGCTTGTTTCAAGCGCCGCCCGGTTGAACGGCGTTGCTCCTTCTTTTATTGGAAGAACCTCATGGACATAGAACTTATTTTCACCACTTGTACGTTTAACACAAACCCCAGTAATATAATCCTCTCCAGAAATCTTGATTGGTGCAGCAACAATCGCTGTATCATAGCCCCTGCCCTTCCAGTTCTCCCGATAATCTACAACCTTTCCGCATTTCAGCACATCAGGAACGGCCATAAAAGCGGCGGCTTTCCCTTGCCCAATTCCGTGAGAAATATCATCTTTTATGCCTCGCTTCTGCAAAATGACCCTTCCGAGCTCTTCATTTTCAACGCTGTAAAAAAAATCTGATACGGTTTGAATTAGGTCGCTTGCTTTCAAAGTGCCGTCATATCCAGGAACACTGGCAACCGTTTCCATTTGGGCAACAGTTTGTTTATTCGCTTTCATACGGTCATGTCTCTGTTCTCCTGATGCTTCATTTTCAAACTCAATCGACCGCTTCACGCCCTCCGGGGCGTTCTTTTTTTGCCATCCTTCCAGTGTTCCGCCCTGGGCGGCTTTCTGCACGTCCCGCAGGAACCGTCCAACCTCCCCCGCCACGCTTTCCATTTGTTCCGTGGCAAAGGCGTTCATTTCCGCCATGGCATCGCACACGATTTCTTCCAATACCTGCGCCGCGTTCATGTTCACATTGCCGTAGGCTTCCGCATACAGGTGGATGATTTCCCGGATCTGCGCCGGGCTGTATTTTTTCAGCAGCTCGTCCTGCTCTGTCAGCTCCTCAACGGTTTCCAGCTCCCGGCTGTGTTTCTGGTTGACTTCTGCACTTTGATTTGTTATACTATCATCGGAAATGAACTTGACGTTAGCAGCAAGGCCACGAAGGTTATTCGTTGCACCTACTGCCGCAAGTTCATTTTCATTTTGCACATGAACTGTAGCGTTTTGCGGAAGGTTACCCAGCATGGACTGTACGTTGATTTGGATATCCCGAACAATCTCTTGCTTTGGAATATATTCTTCTGCATCCCCCTTGACAAGTTCAAGCAATTCTGCTGTCCTGATAGTGGAAGACTTACCGGAGTACTTTTTCTCAACTGCCTTGTCAGCCACAGAATATACTGAACCCGGTAGGTCTTCTATTTCATCTACAGCCAGAACAACGGTGTCATACAATGTCGAAAAGCCGTCAAAGTTATCGCCTAGATAATTAGAAATATTTGCAGGGATTTTTTGACCGTCATTTCCAATTTCCTTCACTTTGAGCTTTATTGGGTACATTATTCCGCTGCTATCCGTCCCAGCCGCAAAAAATATATATACGCCCCTCGTATGCTCGTTCTCATTTTTACATTCGTGTACACTGTCTGAACAAATAGGTCAAGCTGCTTGTCAGGAACAGCAGCGACACCATTCATCTTCCCGTTTTGCTCACCACTAAAAATGAGCGCAGGTTTACCAACATCGCTTTATATCGGCGCAGACATCGAAAACGAAAGCAAGCGTTTTTCATGAAATGCTTTTCGCTTCAGCGGCGTGAAAAAAACTATTTTCGCTGCAAGCAAGCGTAATAATAGGCGTGCTGGAAGTCTCCCATCTCCCGGAAGCAGATTTCCAGCAGCGGAACGGTCTCCTCCGGTTTTTTCTTCTCCTCCTGCTGCAGCAGCACCGCGGCGGCAGCATACTCCCCCTGCTTCATATACACCTTCGCCCGCAGCAGATGCCAATCCGCCCCCGTCCGGTCTGCGCAGGCATCCAGATAGGCCGCCGCCCGTACCGGTGCATCCGCCCCCAGAGCGGCATAGGCATGGAGGTACAACTGTTCATCCAAGCTTTGGAGTGCTGCCGCCTCCACCGGAAGCTTTAATTTTGCCCGGAGCAGCAACCGCCGGGTCTTCAGCTCCGGGAGAAAGGAAAGCTTTTCTTCCAGCGCCTCAGCCTGGGTCAGCAGCTTCCCGGCGTACATCTCCCTCCCCTGCTGTATATACTGTTCCGCCGCACTCAAAAGCGCCAGCGCACGCAGAAGATCATATTCCCAGCCGTTGGCTTCCTCCGGCAGGGCATCCAGCTGATTGAGGGCCTGCTGGGCATCCCCCGCCCGAAAGGTCTCCCAGACTTTTTCAAAACCGGGGAGGCTGCTCCCCCCCTCCAAGAAAAAACCGACCGGCTTATGCAGCTGCTGCGCCAGATAGCGCAACGTGTCCACGGAGGGAGTGGCTGACCCGTTTTCTATCTGCGAGAGCATATTGCGGGTGATTTTCTCCCCCGCCAGTTGCCGCTGGCTGAGTCCTTGGGCAATCCGCTCCTGCCGCAGCCGTTCGCCTAGTTCCATTTTGACTCCCTCCCCGCTCATTTTGTATCATTCTACCATAGCCGCCAAGGTTTTTCCACTGTTCCAGAAAAATTCATTTGCTATTTTCGGGAAAATGTACTAAACTGTAGGGAAGAAAAAAACATAGGAGATGCTTCATGAGTATTCCATCTGCAAAATATCTAAAGAAAAAAGCCTCCAACCGGCTGCAAAGCGGCAACGACCCCAAAAAGGTTGTGCTGGTTTATGCCGGGATTGTGGCGCTTTCGTCGCTGGTGGTAACCGTTGTGCAGGATCTGCTGGACAGCCAGATTTCCCAGACCGGCGGCATTCAGAACATCGGCACTCGTTCCATGCTCACCACTGCCGACACGGTTCTGACCATCGCCCAGCTGCTGCTGGTAATGTGCCTGACGCTGGGTTACACCGGCTCCATGCTGCGCATTGCCCGGGGGCAATATGCCTCCCCCAACAGCCTGAAATCAGGAGGCGAACGAATTTGGGTGCTGCTGCGCACCCGGCTGCTGCAAATGCTCATCATGACAGCGGCAGCCTTCGCCCTGTGCTTTCTGGTGGTAAATGTATGTTTGCTCACGCCCCTTTCCAACCGTGTGATTGCGGTTATGAGCACTGTGTCTGCCGAGGAGTTGCTGTCCAATGGCCTGGCGCTCATAGCCCTTTACAGCGCCATGCTCCCCATTATTCTTATCTATCTGGTGGCGCTGGTGCCGCTGCTGTGGTATTTCTCCTGCACCTATCGGATGGTGGACTATCTGCTCATTGACCGCCCCCAGCTGGGTGCGTTCGGTGTCCTGCGGGAGAGCCGCCGGATGATGCAGGGCAATATGAAGATGATGTTCCGGGTAGATTTGAGCTTCTGGTGGTATTATCTGCTGCAAGCGCTGGTGAGCGTGCTGATTTATTTGAACATGGTGTTGGCACTGTTTGCTATCGGGCTGCCCCCCGAGGTTTTGTACTGGGGCACTGTTGTACTGTATCTGGCAGCGGACTTTGCCTTGCGGTACTTCTTCAGCAACAAGGTAGCCGTAACCTATGCCCTGTTCTATGACAGTCTGTGTCCCAAGCAGGAGCAGAGCGGCGCAGTATTAGGGAATATCTTCCAAATGTAATACATTTATCCGGGTTCCAGCGGAAATCCGGGGTTGCGGGCGGATAATATCCGCCCCTGCAATACAAAGGCTCCCCCAGTCGGTTTCATTTCCGGCTGGGGGAGCCTTTTTCCTATTTAAGAGAGAATCAGCTTATCGTCCGCTTCGTTGGAACCGGAAGCCTTGGTGAACAGCTCCAACAGCTGCTCCACCGTGAGGTTTTTCTTCTGCTCCCCGGACACATCCACCACAATGTGGCCGTCATACATCATCACAAGCCGGTTGCCGTAGGCGATGGCATCACGCATATTGTGGGTAATCATCAAAGTGGTCAGATGGTTCTGGGTGACAATGCGCTGGGTGGCTTCCAACACCTTAGAGGCCGTCTTGGGATCCAGGGCAGCAGTGTGCTCATCCAGCAGCAGCAGCTTCGGCTTCTGAATAGTTGCCATCAGCAGGGTCAACGCCTGCCGCTGGCCGCCGGACAGAAGGCCAACCTTGGTGGTCAGCCGGTCTTCCAGACCCAAATCCAGGGTTTTCAACATTTCGCGGTACTTCTCCGTGTCCGTCTTGGGCACGCCCCAGCGCAGAATTCTGCGCTTTTCCCCCCGCCGAGCCGCCAGTGCCAGATTTTCAATAATCTGCATATCTGCCGCCGTACCGTTCATGGGATCCTGGAACACCCGCCCCAGGAAGGGGGCACGCTTGTATTCGCACAGGCCGGAAATATCCACACCATCGATTAAAATCGCGCCGGAATCCACCGGCCACACACCGGACACCGCATTGAGCATGGTGGACTTGCCCGCGCCATTTCCTCCAATCACCGTGCAGAAATCGCCGGTCTGCAACGTCAGGTTCAGATTCTGCAAGGCCTTTTTCTCGTTGATGGTGCCCGCATTGAAGGTTTTATACACATTTTTGATTTCCAACATGATTCAGCCCTCCTGATTCTGCTTGGCTTTTCTTGCATTCTGCTTTGCCAGCCGCCCGAAGGAATTGCGCTTGGCAGAGCGCAGGTTGGGCACAGCCAGGAAAATTGCCACCACCACGGCGGTGAGCAGCTTCATGTCATCGGCGGGGAACTTCAGCCAGAGGACAAACACATACACCACATAATAAATCACACTTCCCAGAACAATAAAGGCAAGGCGAATCATAAAATTCATGTGCTTGCCCATAATGGCCTCGCCCAGCACCTCGCCGATAATCACCGCTGCCAGACCGATGACGATGGCACCGGTGCCCATTTTCACATCGGCAAAGCCCTGATACTGGGACATGATGCCGCCGCTGAGGGCGACAAGGCCATTGCTGATGGCCAGACCGATGACCTTCATGCGGCTCGTGTTAATCCCCTGCGCCCGCGCCATATTGCCGTTGATGCCGGTAGCACGAAGGGCAGAGCCATGCTCCGTGCCCAGGTAGAGGTACAGAACACCCACCAGTGCTGCGCACACAAAGAACACAATCCAGATGGTGCGCGTCAGCAGCTTTGCATTGGAGGAGAACAGGAAAGAAACCTTGTTGACATTAACCGCCTGGTTCGCCTTGCCCATAATATTCAGGTTGATGGAATAAAGGGAAATCTGGGTCAGAATACCGGCCAGGATGTCCGGGATGCCCAATCTGGTGTGCAGGAAACCGGTGATAACACCGGCGGCCATTCCGGCAAAGAAGGAGGCCAGCAGCGCCAGCTGCGGATTGACCCCCTTGAGCACCAGCATGATGCAAACTGCACCGCCGGTTGCCATGCTGCCGTCCACGGTCAGGTCGGAGATGCCCAGCATTCGGAAGGTCATAAACACGCCCAGCGCCAGGATGCCCCAGATAAGGCCCTGGGCAATGCCGCCGGGGAGCGCCCGCATCAGGGCAGAGAACTTCAGGGAAGCAAAGTATTCGGGGATGGATATCATCAGAGAATCCAGCATGGATTTCTACCTCCTAAAATTGGTGTTATTCAGCAGAAAGCCCCCGGCAACAGTTTGCCGGGAGTTTATTCTGCTTGTTGAGGGGAAATCCCCATTATTCCGTCTCGATTGCCTCGTAGCCCTCCGGCATCTCAAAGCCGATGGTGGCAGCATAGTCGGGGTTATACTTCTTGGCAGGAGAAGCCGCGTAGCCAATGGGCATAGTGGAAACATCCGCGCCGTTTACCAGGATGTCATAAGCCATTTCGCCGCAGACATGGCCGATGTCATAGTAGCTGATGGAAACCGTTGCCAGGCCACCGGCTCCGCACATACCCTCTTCGCCGCAGATAATAGGCAGATTCACGCCGCCGCAGACGTTGGAAATAATGGTCATGTTGGAGGCAGCAGTGTTGTCAGTGGGGATATACATAGCGTCCGCACCCTCCACAGCAGTGGTGACAACCGCCTGAATATCGTTGGAATCGGTAAAGGTGTAAACAGTGGTCTTCACGCCCTTCTCGTCCATGCAGGCGACGAACTGGTTGGCCTGGAGCACAGAATTGGGCTCTGCGGAACAGTACAGGACAGCAACGTTCTTTGCATCGGGAACCAACTCCAGCACGGTGTCGGCATACTGCTGGGCAGGAACGCCATCGGAGGTGCCGGACACGTTGATGCCTGTGCCCTTGGTTGCATCCATGTCGTCAATGGCCAGGGCAGTGCCGTAGTCCGTAACGGAGGTGCCCAGGATGGGGATGGTGTCAGTGGCAGCCACAGCAGCCAGCAGAGCGGGAGTGGCGTTGGCCATAATCAGGTCGTACTCGTTGGCGACAAAGCCGGTGACGATGGTGGAACACATGGTGGTTTCACCCTGAGCATTCTGCAAATCAAACTTCACGTTGTCGCCCAGCTTTTCGGTGAGGGCATCCATAAAGCCCTGGGTTGCGGCATCCAATGCAGCGTGCTGCACCAGCTGGCAGATACCCACAGTATAGGTCTTCTCCTCCTCTGCCTTGGCAGTGACGGCGGAGCCCGCGCCCAGCATCATGGCAGCAGCAAGAACAAGGGAAATGAGTTTTTTCATCTTTATTCTCTCCTTTGACGTTTCCCATGGGGGAACGATTGATGACCATACTATAGCACCTGTTTTGCGGCGTGTCAATCGAATTTCTGAATCAATTGCATCTATATTTTAAATTCATTATTTTATACAGACCATCTGCCCGTATTTTGTTGTAATTAAGGCAATCTGCACAACCCCATTTGAATTATGTTGCAAATTCTTCGGCTCTACGGTTGGCTCCCCATTATCTCTACGCCCAGTTCAAAGGCCAGCAACGCAATTTTCCCCTTGTCATCCAGGCGAACATGACCGGCAAGGCTGCGGGAATCCCACACCGGCTGGTCGAGGTTATCCCCGGCATAGAAAAATTCAAAGAAATCCGCACCCCGGAAATCCGCCGCAGCCTGCATTCCGGCACATTCCATCTCCACGCAGATAGCACCCTGGGCTTTCCGGCGCTCCACCTTTGCCCGGGTCTCCCGGTAGCAGGCATCCGTTGTCCAGGTGGTTCCCTCCACATAGGAATAGCCGTGCGTCTGCAACACCTGGGCAAACAAATTGCGGTATTTGCGATTCACTTCAATACTGTCGGCAGGTGGGGCATAGTGATGGCTGCATCCCTCATCCCGCAATGCTCTGGTGGGAATGATGATGCCGCAGTCCTCAATGGTCTTGTCCAGCACGCCGCAGTTGCCAAAGAGAATCAGGGTTTTCATGCCCATGGCAAGCAAATCCTCATAGTCCCCGATACAGGCAGGCTCCCCCACCCTGGACTCATAAAAGCCGATTCTCTTTCCCTTGTAGGTGACGGCATAAACCGGCGCTTTGCCGTTGGCACCGCCCACGCGCCCGATTTCCTCCGGCTCAAAGAAGGCAAGCACCGCTTCAAACAGGTGGTGGGAAAAGCAGGAAACGGTCACCTCCGGGAAATTCTCAATCTTTCCCTTGATGCACATTTTGGGGTTAATAACGGCATCCCGACAGGGGTCAAATTCGGATAATAACATTTGGCAGCTCCTTTCTGACAAAAATGCCCCGGCAGCTTGTGCGCCGGGGCATCATGTTCACTTGTTTCTGATTTCCCTTACAGTGCCTGCATGGCCTTCAGGCTTTCTTCCAGGCTGACAATCAGATCCCGGGCCTTCTGTGCCTTTGCACGCTCGGCAGCCACAACCGCCTCCGGCGCACGGGAGACAAAGCTCTCGTTGGAAAGCTTGCCCTCCAGAGATGCCAGATTCTTTCTGGCCTTGTCCAGCTCCTTGTTGATGCGTTCCAGCTCCTTTGCCACATCCACCAGCTGTCCCATGGGGATATAGAGCTTTGCATCAGCGGTGGCGCAGGTGACCATGCCATTGAGGTTTTCCGGCTCTGCATCCAGCAGGGTCATGCTGTCGGCATAGGCCAGCCGCAGGATGAAGCCCTCGCCCTCGGTAAACACCTGGGGCTTGGAGGTCAGCACATACAGCGCTGCTTTCTTGGAGGGGGGCACGTTCATCTCGGCACGGCGGTTGCGGATGGAGCGGATGGCGTTCATGACGGACTCCATGTGGGACTCCTCCTCGCCGAAGGCAAGCTCCTCCCGGTACTGAGGCCAGGCAGCCACAATCAGTGCGTCTCCCTCATGGGGCAGGCTCTGCCAGATTTCCTCGGTGATGAAGGGCATGAAGGGATGCAGCAGACGCAGCACCTGATCCAGCACATACACCAGCACCTGGATAGCGGTCTGCTTCCGGTCGGCATCCTCGCCGTACAGACGCGCCTTGGTCAGCTCGATGTACCAGTCGCAGTAGGTATCCCAAATGAAATCGTACACCTTCTGAACCGCCACACCCAGTTCGTACTTTTCCAGGTTCTCCGTCACTTCGGCAATGAGGGTATTGAGCTTGGAGAGCACCCACTTGTCGGAGATTTCCAGCTTGTCCATAGCGGGCAGCTGATTGACGGAATCCTCGCTCAGATTCATCATCACATAACGAGAGGCGTTCCACAGCTTGTTGGCGAAGTTACGCATGGCCTCGCACCGCTCCACATAGAAGCGCGTGTCGTTGCCGGGGGAGTTGCTGGTGACCATGTTCATGCGCAGGGCATCGCAGCCATACTTGTCAATCATCTCCAGGGGGTCAATGCCGTTTCCAAGGGACTTGCTCATCTTCCGTCCCTTATCGTCCCGCACCAGGCCGTGAATCAGCACGGTGTGGAAGGGGGGCTTTCCGGTGTGCTCACAGCCGGAGAAAATCATTCTGGCAACCCAGAAGAAGATAATATCGTAGCCGGTAACCAGCACATCGGTGGGATAGAAATAATCCAGGTCAGGGGTCTTTTCGGGCCAGCCCAGGGTCTCAAAAGGCCACAGAGCGGAGGAGAACCAGGTATCCAGTACATCGGGATCTCGCTCAATATTGGTGCTACCGCACTTCTCGCACTGGCAAACATCCTGGCGGGACACGGTGATGTGGCCGCAGTCGGCGCAGGTCCAGGCGGGAATCTGATGGCCCCACCACAGCTGACGGGAAATGCACCAGTCTCGGACATTCTCCATCCAATTGAGGTAGGTCTTGCTGAAGCGGTCGGGGACGAACTTCGTCTCCCCGTCCTTCACCACCCGGATGGCCTCCTTGGCCAGGGGCTTCATCTTCACGAACCACTGGGCGGAGATAATCGGCTCCACATCGTTGTGGCA
>URPI01000048.1 GCA_900549705.1 uncultured Eubacteriales bacterium | reverse complement strand
CCCGGGGGAAGCCAAGCGGTGCAAACCTTTAGCCTGTACGCTCTAGTAGGGGTCGACTAGCAGTCGACCCCTACAGGGCGTATGCGTTCATCCGGGTACAAGCAAAAATCCGGGGTTGCGTGTGCGGAAAAGATTGTCAATTGACAGAACGGCAAAAATATGCTAGAATACGGAAAGTTACCTGCCGCTAACTGAATTTGAGGTTAGCGGCAGTCATCAATACAAAAGTTAGCCTGGTCTAACTAGATGCGAGGTTGCCTATGATGCTGAACAAACGACTGATTGGCACAGTCAAAGAAAGCAAGAAATACATTGCCGGAAACGTATTCTTCCAGTGGGTTTCGCTGTGCGCCAACATTGTGATGATGGCGGCGATTGCCTTGCTGCTTCAGGGGTTGTACCATGGGTCAGCCGGGAGTGGGGAGATGGCTATGACGGCGGCCATTGGCGCGGCGGCGGTTGCGGTGCGGTATGTCTGCACCGTTGCGTCCAGCCGGATGTGTTTCCTGTCCTCCAGGGCGGTGAAAAAAACCCTGCGGGAGATGATTTACGGAAAGCTCCTGCGGCTGGGCAGCGCCTACCGGGAGCAGGTGAATACTTCGGAAGTGGTGCAGATTGCGGTGGAGGGCGTGGAGCAGCTGGAAACTTACTTCGGCGCGTATCTGCCCCAGTTCTTTTATGCCATGCTGGCCCCGCTGACCCTGTTTGCGGTGCTGAGCTTTGTGATCTTCCCAGCGCCATTGTGCTGCTGGTGTGCGTACCCCTCATTCCGGTGACCATCGTGGTGATTCAGCGGTGGGCGAAGAAACTGCTCAACCGCTATTGGGGTCAATATACCGCTCTGGGGGATACCTTCCTGGAAAATCTGCAAGGGCTGACCACCACCAAGATTTACCAGGCGGACGAAATGAAGCACCGGGAAATGAACGAGCAGAGCGAGCATTTCCGCAAGATAACCATGAAGGTGATGACCATGCAGCTCAATTCCATCACCGTGATGGATGTCATTGCCTATGGAGGCGCTGCCCTGGGGGTGATTCTGGCGGCTACCCAGCTGCGGGCGGGGCGCGTGGATTTGGCGGGCAGTCTGCTTATTATCCTGCTGGCAGCGGATTTCTTCCTGCCCATGCGGATGCTTGGTTCCTACTTCCACATTGCCATGAACGGCATGGCGGCTTCCGACAAGATTTTCCGGCTGCTGGATTTGCCCGAACCGGAGCAGAAGCAGAGGGAAGTACCGGCAGACTGCACCATCGCCTGCAAGAATCTCCATTTCGCTTATGAGCCGGAACGGGAGATTCTCCACGGTGTGGATATGCGCTTCCCCAAGGGCAGCTTTACGGCGCTGGTGGGGGCATCCGGCTGTGGTAAATCCACCGTGGCGGCAATCTTCATGGGGCGGAACAAGGGCTACACCGGGGATGTGACCATTGGCGGCGTGCCCCTTTCGGAAATTTCCGAGGGGAGCCTTATGAAAGCCGTTACCGATGTCTCCCACCAGAGCTATCTTTTCAAGGGTACTGTCCGGGAAAATCTGAAAATGGCAGCGCCCCAGGCAGGAGACGACCGGCTGTGGCAGGTGTTGGAGCAGGTGAACCTGGCAGACTTCCTCCGGAGGGAAAAGGGGCTGGACACCCCCTTGCAGGAGAAGGGAGGCAACCTGTCCGGCGGCCAGTGCCAGCGGCTGGCATTGGCGCGGGCGCTGCTCCATGACAGCCCGGTGTATATCTTTGACGAGGCAACCTCCAATATCGATGTGGAGAGCGAAAACGAGATTATGACCCAGATTCACCGGCTGGCAAAGTCCAAAACCGTCATCCTGATTTCCCACCGCCTTGCCAATGTGGCGGACGCAGACAATATCTATGTGATGGACGGGGGCAGCGTGGTGGAAAGCGGCAGCCACAGGGCACTTGTGGAGCGCGGCGGCGCGTATGCCAAGCTTTGGAACGCCCAGCAGGAGCTGGAAAGCTACGCAAAGGGAGGAGAAGAAGAATGAAGCGAAGCGGATTTCAGGTGATGAAAAAGCTAATCGGTCTGGTAAGACCCCTGAGCGGCTATATGATTCTTGCAGTCACCATGGGGCTTGTGGGACACTTGTGCGCCACGTTTATTACGGTGATTGGCGGCTTTGCCATTGTGGCCGTTCTCAAGGGAGCTGCCACAGCGGCTATTTTCGGGACGGTGGCGGTGTTTGCCCTGGTGCGGGGCGGCCTGCGCTACGCAGAGCAGGCCTGCAACCATTTTATTGCGTTTAAGCTGCTGGCACTGATTCGGGATAAGGTGTTTGGAGCGCTGCGCAGGCTGTGCCCGGCCAAACTGGAGGGCAAGGACAAGGGTGACCTGATTTCGGTGATTACCTCGGACATTGAACTGCTGGAGGTGTTCTATGCGCATACCATTTCCCCCATCTGCATTGCCTTTTTGTTTACGGTGGTGATGGTCTGCTTTATCGGCTCTTATCATCCGGCATTGGGATTGCTGGCATTGGCGGCCTATGGCGCAGTGGGAATCCTCATCCCCCTGCTTACCGCAAAGTTCAGCGGCGACAGTGCCATGCATTTCCGCACCAAGTCCGGCAAGCTCTCTGCCTATGTGCTGGACAGCCTGCGGGGCTTGCCCGAAACCATCCAGTACGGTCAGGGGCAGGCACGGATGGATGCAATGAACGCCCAGACCGATGCCATCGCCAAGGAAGGGGAGCAGATGAAGCGGACGGAGGGGAGAAACACCGCCGTCACCGGCACGGTGATTTTGATGTTCGACCTGGCAATGCTGTTTGCGTCTGCTGCGCTGCTGGACTTTGAGGGCTGCCTGATTACCACCCTTGCCATGATGAGCTCCTTCGGCCCTGTCACCGCTCTGGCTGCGCTGGGCGCAACGCTGCAAAGCACACTGGCGGCGGGCAATCGGGTGCTGGATATTTTAGAGGAGCACCCTGTGGCAGAGGATATCACCGGCAAAGAGCCTATTTCCTTCCGTGGCGCGGCAGCAAAGCAGGTGACCTTTGCCTATGACAACGAAACCATCCTCAATGATTTCTCCATCGACGTTCCCGAGGGAAAGGTCACCGGAATCATTGGCCGTTCCGGTTCCGGAAAATCTACCCTCTTAAAGCTTCTGATGCGCTTCTGGAAGGTGCAGGAGGGAACGGTGGCGGTTTCCGGCAGAAGTGTGGAGGAAATCAACACAGAGAACCTGCGTCAGATGGAGAGCTTTGTCACCCAGCAGACCCACCTGTTCCACGATTCCATCCGCAACAATCTGCGTATTGCAAAGCAGGATGCCACCGACGAGGAGCTGATTGCCGCCTGCAAGAAGGCTTCCGTCCATGACTTCATTATGGGGCTTCCCAAGGGCTATGACACGGAGGTGGGCGAGCTGGGAGATACCCTGTCCGGCGGCGAACGCCAGCGGCTGGGACTGGCCAGAGTCTTTTTGCATGATGCGCCCTTCCTGCTGCTGGACGAGCCTACCTCCAACCTGGACAGCCTCAACGAAGCGGTGATTCTGAAGGCACTCCACGAGGGCTGCCGGGAGAAGACCGTGGTGCTGGTTTCCCACCGGAAGTCCACCATGGGCATTGCGGACAAGGTTTATTCCGTGGAGCAGGGGAGGGTGAGCTGATGGACGTGGCAACCAAACGGGAGCGGGAGAAGGAAGTGGTCTCGCTGATGATTTCCCTGTACTGCCGCAAAAAGCACGGCTGCAAGACCCTCTGCCCGGAATGTGCAGCGCTGGATGATTATGCCCGAAGCCGAAGCGACCACTGCCCCTTTATGGAGACCAAGACCTTTTGCTCCAATTGCCGGGTGCATTGCTATCAAAAGGATATGCGGGAGAAAATCCGGGAGGTCATGCGCTTTTCCGGACCACGGATGATTTTTTATCACCCGGTGATGGCCATTCGCCATGTGGCGGAATCCCGCAAAGAGAAAAAAAGACTGGAGGAAGGCAAGTGAAAAAGATACTGTACTTACTGTTGGGATTTGCAGGATTGGGGCTGGGGGCGCTTGGGGCGGTGCTGCCGATGCTCCCCACATTCCCGTTTTTGATGCTGGCGGCGTTTTGCTTCGCCCGGTCATCGGAGCGGGTAGACCTCTGGTTCAAGGGAACAAAGCTGTATCAGGAGAACCTCAAGGATTTTGCGGCCGGAAAGGGCATGACTGCAAGAACGAAGGTGCGCATTATGGTGACGGTGACGCTATTGATGACCGTGGCGCTGGTGGCCATGGGGATCAAGGGCATTGTGGCTGGCTGTGTGGTGCTGGGGTTCGTTTGGGCGTTCCATATGGTGTATTTCATCTGGTTTGTGAAAACCATCCCGGCGTAAAAATGGTATAAAAAGAGCGGGTCTGATTCTCTGGCTGAGGGAATCAGACCCGCCTTTGTCTGCCGGTGCAGGGACGGATAATGGAGCTGTTCGCTGACCGCCGACGGGGCTGGTTCATTCTCCAATCCCGTACAGTCGTTTGCCGTTTTCCAGGGTGACGGCTTCTATCTCCTCCACGGAAAGCCCCCGGATGGCGGCCAGCTTTTCGGCCACCAGCCCCAGGCGGCTGGGGTCATTGCGTCTGCCCCGGAAAGGCTCCGGGGACATATAGGGGCAGTCGGTTTCCAGCACAATGCGCTCCAGGGGAATCTGGGATGCCACCTCCACGGCCTTGCGGGCGTTTTTGAAGGTCAGCACGCCGCCGAATCCGATGTACCAGCCCTTTTTTATCAGCACCTTTGCCATTTCCAAAGAGCCGGAATAGCAATGGAACACGCCTTTTACCGCCGGGAACGCCTCTACGATATTCATTCCGTCCTCGTGGGCCTCCCGTTCGTGGACGATAACGGGAAGTCCCAGCTCCTGCGCCAAGGCCATCTGCATCCGAAATGCTTTTTTCTGAATATCCCGGGGGATATCCTCATAGTGATAGTCCAGGCCAATCTCTCCAATGGCCTTCACTTTTGGGTTGCCCAGCGCCATTGCCCGGTATGCTTCAATGGCGGCTTCGGTTACCTCGTCTGCCGCGTCTGGATGAGAGCCAACGGCGGCATACACATAGTCCTGCTGGGCGGCCAACGCTACGGCGGCCCGGGAGGAGGCAAGACTGCATCCGGGATTCATCACAAGCCGGATGCCTTGGGTTGGCAGCGCGTTCAGCAGTGCCGGGCGGTCTTCGTCAAATGCCCGGTCGTCCAGGTGGGCATGGGTGTCAAAAATCATGAAGAATCCTTCTTTCTGTCTCGTTTTCCTGACCAATGACGGCCACCAGACAGCCCCGCCAGGTGAACACCCGCTGGTCATCCGGGGAAAAATCGGTGCGGTTGGGGAAGCCGGTCAGTCCGGCACCGGTGCATTTTGCGGCAGCCTCTTTCAGCACCCACAGCGCCAAAAAGGCTCGCTGGGGATCCTCTGCCCGGTGAAACCGCTGCTGCTCCTGGGGGGAGAGAATCCGGCTGACAAGGGAAAACCGCACCGCCCGGTCAAGCTCCTCAGCGTCAATGCCCACCGGGCGGCGGGAGAGGGCGCAGAAAGCATGGCGGTCGGTGTGGCTGATGGAAAAATGATAGGGGGAATTTTCAAAAAAAGGCTTGCCCCGGACGCTGAGGAGGATATTGGGCAGCGCCTCTCCGGTTTCCTCCCGATAGAGGGCTTCCAATAGCTTCCGTCCTGCCTCGTGGCCGGAGCAGCCACGAATTTCACTGCTTCCCAGTCTCATCTGGCATCAATAATGTCGTCGTCATTGCCAGTGGGATGCGTGCGGCCTTTTGCCAGGTCAAGCACATTGCCGATGCCAATGAGCAGCACCACAATGCCGCACAGCACCACCACAAACCGGGATACCGCCAGGGGCATCAGCAGCAGCACCGCGCCGGCGATGGTCAACAGGGTGGAGGTAACCTGGTCGTGGGCGGCGAAGGGGTCAGTGTAGCCCCGCACGGCCTGCATGATGAGCAGAATGCCAATGAGGCGCATGGTCTGCTTTTCCAGGGACACGGGACTGCGGAGAATGGAGAAGCCCAGCACCAGCAGGATGGCGGCCCCGGCCAAATTCCAGTAGTCCTTTTTCAGCTGCATTTCGCGGAGGAAGCTTACCAGCTTGCCGATGCCCACCAGGACAATTACAACGCCAATGAGCCGTGCAATGGTGACAGTCAGGGTGCCGGGATTGCATATCAGCACCAAACCCAGCACACAGGTGAGGGCGGGCTTGACCCAGGGACGGATATCAAAGGAATTTTTCATCACAAAACCCTCCTGAATTGGAAATATTTGCGGTTATTTTACTCTGTTTTTTGCCCCGTGTCAATGGAAGAATAGACGATAATCAAGAAAAATCATGATGCAGCGCAGCGGTTTGCACTACGCCCCTACGACTCCTACAGTTCGGACAGGGGAGCCATCGCCATTTATCGGACAGCCCACGCAGTGGGCGTTTCTGCGTCACTAAAAAAGGAGGAAGGAAATGGAAATGGAACAGGAACAGATGCCTCATCGGCTGAGTCTTTCCGAGCGGAAGAAGCTCACCGTCACCGGGGTGAAAGAGGTGATCAGTTTTGAGGAGACGGCGGTCATCTTGCAGACCTGCATGGGACTTTTGACTGTCCAGGGAAGTCAGCTCCAGTTAAAAACCCTCTCGCTGGAGGGCGGCCAGGTGGAGGTGGAGGGTACAATTACGGCGCTGCATTACGAGGAGCCGAAGCAGAGCGGCGGCTGGTTCAGCCGGTTGCTTGGATGACGCCCCCGGCGCTTGCCCTCCAGCGGTTTGGGGCGGCGTGCCTGCTGGGGGTGGGACTGGGACTGTGGTACGACTTCCTCCGCCCCCTGCGTCCCCGCAATACTGCCCTGAGCGACCTAGTGTTTCTGGCGGTGACAGGATGGGTGTGGCTGTTTCTCGCACTCCGGGTTTGCGGCGGTGACCTGCGGGTGGGGTACTCTGCCGGGCTTGCAGTAGGGGGACTAATGTGGGAGCTGACAGCGGGACGGCTGCTGCGACCTGTTTTTCGTGGATTTTGGTGCTTCATGAAGCGAATTTGGACGCTTGCACTGTGGCTTCCAAAAAAAATTTTGGAATTTTTGAAAATTTTATTTGCATCTGGGCAAAAATGGGTTACAATATATCGCAACGGCAGTCGAATGCGTCGGCAGCCGCATGGAGGTGTCAATCATGGCAGAGAACAAGCTGAAAATCGGAAAGGTGCAGGTGGTGCTGTTTCGGAGCAGCCGCCGGGTGACAATGATGTTAGCCATCGTCCTGGGATTCACGGTCATCGCCCTGGGTGCGCTGAGCTTTGTGGACCATTGCATGGCTGCAAAGACCGAAGAACTCCGCAGTCAGGCAGCGCAGATTGAATACGAGAATCAGGTGCTGTCGCACAACATTGTGGATTTGGGTTCTGCCAAGAGTGTGGAGCGCATTGCCCAGCAAGAGCTGGGGCTCGTTCCCAAGGATGCCATCCTGATTGAAGCGCAAGTCAAATAATGGAGGAAATAAAGCAAACTATGGAGTTAACCGTTGGAGCCGTACTAGAGGGGAAAGTCAAATCCATCACCAATTTTGGCGCTTTTATTGCCCTGCCGGAAAATAAGACCGGCATGGTACATATTTCCGAAGTCGCCAATGCCTATGTCAGTGACATTCGCCAGCATCTGACCGAGGGTCAGGATGTGAAGGTGATGGTCATTGGCAATGAAAACGGAAAAATCAACCTGTCCATCAAGCGCCTGGAGCCAAAGCCCCAGCGAGAGGGCAGCAGACCGGATTTCCGCAGCAACCGCCCTGCCGGTTCCCGCCCCAATTTCGGTCAGAACCGTCCCAGCGCCAAGCCTGCCCCTGTTCAGAATGCCGCTCCCAAAACCGCTGACCAGCTGTTCGAGGAGAAACTGAAGGCCTTTATGTCGGAATCCGACAGCAAGATTTCTTCCATTAAGCAGTATTCCGAGCATCGCACCAAGAGCAGAAGAAGATAAAAAAGGCGGGCTGCCTCCGGGCAGCCCGTTTTTAATGACGCAACGAGCCCTGTACCAATACGTTGGTGCATGAACCCGCCCGGTGACGAGCCAAGGTGGAAACCAGGGGTGAGGGGCTTATGGCTTGCAGAGTGGTTTGCTAAATTGCACCGCCATCGTAGGGGTTGCCAACTTGGCAACCCGTCTCCTACCGCACCCGTAGGGGAGGCTATTAGCCTCCCGCTGGCACGAAGTGCCCTTGGCTCCCCCCATTGGGGGAGCTGCTGAGCGCAGCGAAGCTGAGGGGGTGCAGTGCGTTGAATGGCATGGCCTTACGGTTTTGCACAGCCCTTGTAGGGGTCGCCAACCTGGCGACCCGTCGGCGGCAGAGCCGCCGCATATGGAAAACGCCCACCATTATACATGACCGCTCAGTTGCGGGGGGCGGCGGGTCGCCAAGTTGGCGACCCCTACAAACTCAGAAGTTTTTGGCGAGTACCATTCAACAGGGCGCTCTGTAGCGTGAGCTTCGGGAGGCTAAGAGCCTCCCCTACGGGTGCGGGGGAAAGCAAGGTGCAGGAAACGGACAGAAAGGAGCGTCTGAATGACGATTGTAATTACCGGCGGGTCCCGGGGCATTGGAGCAGCGGCGGTGGAATTGTTTGCCGCCCAGGGGCATCGGGTTTATTTCCTGTATGAAAAGGAGCATGACCGGGCAAAGGAAGTGGCGCACAGAACCGGCGCAACAGCCATTTGCTGTGATGTGGCTGACGAGGCGGCGGTCAATGCCGCATTCCACCAAATTGGAACAGTGGATGTTCTTGTAAATAATGCGGGAATCTGTTATTATGGTCTTATGAGCCAGATGACGGAAGACCAGTGGGATCGGATTTTTGATGTGAACGTTAAGGGCATCTTCCATTGCGTGAAGGCTGCCATGCCGGGCTTCCTGCAAAATCAGTGGGGCTGCATCATCAATGTGTCCAGTATGTGGGGGCGCACCGGCTCCTCCTGTGAGGCGGCGTATTCTGCCACCAAGGGGGCGGTGATTGCCCTGACCAAAGCCCTTGCCAAAGAGCTGGGGCCCAGCGGCATCCGGGTCAACGCAGTTGCACCCGGCGTGATTCTCACGGATATGTGCGCCAATGTGGACCCGGAAATTCTCAATTCCATGGCGGAGGAAACGCCGCTGGAGCGCAACGGCATCCCCATGGATGTGGCAAGAGCCATGGAATATCTGGTAAATGCGGATTTCGTCACCGGCCATGTGCTGAACGTGGACGGCGGCTATGTGATGTAACAAGGAAAAGGAGAAACACTTATGAAAATTGCGGTTGGCTGTGACCATGGCGCTTTGGCGCTGAAAAATCGAGTGGTGGAGCATTTGCAGAACAAGGGCTATGAGGTGACCGATGTGGGCACCTACACCCTCGATAGCTGCGACTACCCCGACTATGCCGCAAAGGCAGCCCGCCTGGTGGCATCCGGCGAATGCGAAAGAGGCATTGTGATGTGCACCACCGGCATTGGCGTGTCCATTGCTGCCAATAAGGTAGATGGCGTGCGCTGCGCGCTGCTCAGCGACCTGATGTCTGCCCGCCTGACCCGGGAGCACAACGACACCAACATGATGGCGCTGGGCGCTGCGGTGGTGGGCGAGGGACTGGCGCTGGAAATCGTGGATACCTGGCTGAACACGGCGTTTTCCCACGGGGAGCGTCACCAGCGCCGGATTGACAAGCTGATGGCACTGGAAAACGAATAAGGCACATCAAGGAGAATGGGATGCTGGATAAACTTGCGGCTGTTTCAAGCCGATACGAGGAGCTGTGCGCAAAGTCGGAGCAGCCGGATTTTTATGATGACCCCAAGCGGGCGGCAGCGCTGCTGCGGGAAAAAAATGAGCTGGAGCCCATTGTGGAAGCCTACCGTGATTACCGGCAGGCAGAGCAGGACATGGAGGAAGCCCAGGAGCTGATGGCTGACCCGGAGATGAAGGAGCTGTGCCAGGAGACCTTTTTGGAAGCCAAGCGGAACAAGGAGGAGCTGCACGACAAATTGCAGATTCTCCTGCTGCCCAAGGATCCAAACGACGAGAAAAGTGTCATTGTGGAAATCCGGGGCGGCGTTGGCGGCGAGGAAAGCGCCCTGTTTGCCCACAGCCTGTTCCGGATGTACTCCATGTATGCCGCTGCCAAGGGGTGGAGCATCGAGCTGATGAACTACAGCGACACCGAGCTGGGCGGCGTGAAGGAGGCGGACTTTGTTATCAACGGGCGGGGGGCCTATTCCCGCATGAAGTATGAGTCCGGTGTCCACCGGGTGCAGCGGGTGCCGGAAACCGAGTCCGGCGGCCGGGTGCATACCTCCACAGCCACGGTGGCGGTGCTGCCGGAAATGGAGGAGGTGGACGTGCAGATTAACCCGGCGGACATCGAAATGCAGGTCTACCGTGCTTCCGGTGCCGGCGGTCAGCACGTCAACAAAACCAGCTCCGCCGTGCGGTTGATTCACAAGCCCTCCGGCATTGTGGTAGCCTGCCAGGAGGAGCGCAGCCAGGTGCAGAACCGGGAAAAATGTATGCGGATGCTGGCATCCAAGCTCTATGAGCAGGAGCAGGAGCGGCTGGACAGCGCCATTACCGGCCTGCGCCGCAGCCAGGTGGGCAGCGGAATGCGCAACGAGCGGATTCGCACCTACAATTTCCCCCAGGGCAGAGTGACGGATCACCGGATTGGGTTGACCCTTTATAAAATCGATGCCGTGATGGACGGCGATCTGGATGAAATCATCAATGCCCTGGCAGCAGCGGACCAGGCGGAAAAATTGAAGCACTCAACATAAAAAGGACATCATTATGCACTATATTACCCATTCCCCCGAGGAGACAGAAAAGCTGGGCGCTGCACTGGCACAGCGCCTGAAGCCCGGCACCATCATTGCCTACACCGGCGATTTGGGTGCCGGCAAGACCGCCTTCACCCGGGGACTTGCCAAGGGCCTGGGCTACACCCAACCGGTGACCAGCCCCACCTATACCATTGTCAACGAATACCTGGGCGGGCGGCTGCCCCTGTTCCATTTTGATATGTACCGGCTGGCTTCCTCCGATGACCTGTGGGACATCGGCTGGGAGGACTATCTGGAGCGGGGCGGCGTGTGCGCCGTGGAATGGAGCGAAAACGTGGCCGATGCCATGGAGGGTGCCATTCGGGTGGACATTGCCAAGCTTAGCGACGATACCCGAGAGATTACCATTGAAGGAGAAAATGCAAATGCAGATTTTAGCCTTTGAGACTTCTGCCAAGGCTGCCTCCGTGGCGCTGGTGCAGGACGGAAAGCTGCTGGGCGAGAGCTACCAGAATACCGGCATGACCCACAGCCAGACATTGATGGTCATGGCGGAGGATTTGCTGCATCAGTGCGGCGTGACGGTTTCCCAGCTGGACGGCGTGGCGGTTGCCAACGGACCCGGCTCCTTCACCGGCATCCGCATTGGCGTGGCGGCTGCCAAGGGCTTTGCCTGGGGGGCGGAGCTGCCCTGCATCGGGGTCAGCACCCTGGCCGCCATGGCGGTGGGGCTGGGCGCATGGCAGGGCTATGTATGCCCGGTGATGGATGCCCGCAGAAGCCAGGTCTATAATGCGCTGTTCCACGTGGATTGTGGAAAGTACACAAGAATCCGGGAAGATCGGGCGATTTCCCTTCGGGATTTGCGGGAGGATGTAAAAAATTTGGCAGAACCGATATTTCTGGTTGGAGACGGCAGCGTTTTATGCTATAATACCTTGTTGGAAGAAGTTCCTGCTTTGGTGCTGCCCCCGGAACATCGGATGCACCAGCGAGCCTGCGGTGTGGCGCTGGAGGCACAGCGGATGATGGCGCAGGGGAATGTGACCCCGGCAGCAGAGCTGGTGCCCAATTATTTGCGGCTGAGCCAGGCAGAGCGGGAACGGAACGAAAGAATGCAGAATCAATAAAAGGAGATAAAGAACATGGCACAAGTACACGTATTGAATCACCCCCTGATTCAGCATAAGCTGGCAATTCTGCGCAGCAAAGACACCAGCGTGAAGGAATTCCGGGAGCTGGTGGGCGAAATTGCAGGCCTGATGTGCTACGAAGCAACCCGCAATCTGCCGCTGACGGAAGTGGAAGTGGAGACCCCCATTACCACCGCCAAGTGCAAGATGCTGGCAGGCAAGAAGCTGGCCATCGTCCCTGTCCTGCGGGCAGGTCTGGGCATGGTGGACAACATGGTTGCTCTGATTCCCTCTGCAAAGATTGGTCATATCGGCCTGTATCGTGACCCCGGCAGCCACAAGCCTGTGGAATACTACTGCAAGCTGCCCGAGGACATTGAGTCCCGCCAGGTCTTTGTGGTGGATCCCATGCTGGCAACCGGCGGCAGCGCCGTGGCGGCCATCAATTTCCTGAAGCAGCACGGCTGCAAGAACATCATCATGATGAACATCATCGGCGCTCCCGAGGGCGTGGCAGCGGTTCAGAAAGCCCACCCCGATGTGGAAATCTACCTGGCAGCCCTGGATGAGAAGCTCAACGAGAACGCCTATATTGTCCCCGGTCTGGGCGACGCAGGCGACCGCATCTTCGGCACCAAGTAAAAAAGACGAAAGAGTCCCCATGCAAAGGGTTTTGTGCCCTTGCATGGGGATTTTTCTATGCCAAATTGTTTGAATCGGCGCAGCCGCCTTGCCTCCGCCCCGCCATTGTAGGGGTCGCCAACTTGGCGACCCGAGCGGCGCAGCCGCCCATTTGCGAATGGAACAGAGTAGGACGTTGAATAGACCAGCTCCCGCAACTGCCCCTTGGCTTCCCCCGGGGGGAAGCTGTCACGATGAAATATCGGCACTTCGGAACCGATATTTTGTCGTG
>URPI01000047.1 GCA_900549705.1 uncultured Eubacteriales bacterium | reverse complement strand
GTGCAGCAGACCCAGCAATCACGTCCGAAGCAGAGGTGAAGGTTGCCGGCACCGTCAAGCAGGACACCCGTGCGGCGTACTGTGTAGAAAAGCTCTAAGCTGCTTGCAACCTACGAAAGGAGGCTATCTGCATGCGGCTGGAACATTTTCTATATGTGGTTGAGATTGCAGAGCACCGCTCTCTCTCAAAAGCAGCTCGTAATCTATATATTACGCAGCCCTCTTTAAGCGTCAGTCTTCAAAATCTGGAAAACGAATTGGGCTTTCAGGTGTTTGAGCGTTCACACAAGGGAATGGTGCTTACAGAAAAGGGCCGGGAATTCTATCAGATCGCGAAGCGGATAAAGGGGGAGCTGGACCGAGTTGACCACCTGGTTGCGCCGGAGGATAATCCGGCTGAGGTGCATTTGAATGCAGCACCTGTATTCTGTAATGCAGCTATGCTCCAACTTATATCCAGCGTGCGGGGAGAGTCCCAGGAAATCCAGCTGAGTATTAACGAATGTACGCGCGCCAGCGTACTGGATGCAGTTGTGGAGCACCAAGCGGATTTTGGTATCGGTATTTGTATTGATGACGAGGAGAAGCAGCTATATCAGAACGCCCAGCAGTGTCACGTAATGATTGAGCCGCTGATTCACGACCGGATGTATCTATATATTCCCAAACGTCACATGCTGGCCTTTGAAGAAAGCATCCCGCTGGCACGATTGCAGGAAGACGGTATTATCGTACTGAAGGAAGCGGACAAAAATGCGCACATTGCCAATCACAAAGGTGGATATTCTTACACCTTTGCAGAGCGCGACAGTGTGATCAAAGCCGTTTCAAAGGGCATGGGCTATGCTGTTCTGCCTGGTATGATGGCAATTGATAACGTCTATATCGAGACTGGTCTTGTCAATGTCGTTCCAATTGCTGATGGCGTGATTCCTGCAACAATGTACCTCGCCTTTTCCTCTGCGGAGCCGCTTACCAAAAATCAGGCTCTGGTCGCACAGCATATCCGAACCGTCAGTCGTCACATACAGCAACGGCTGGATTATCTGCCAAAACTGAAGCATAAAGCAGACAAGACAAATCTCCCATCGATCTATTATTAAACGGAATGGAAGTGGAATGGAATGGAAAAGAAAAAACAAATCACAGACTCAATTTCGAGTAAGCAAGTAATTGGCTTAATAGTAGCCTGCCTATTGTACATCGTGGTACGTCTGCTGCCGCTAAACGGTCTGGAACCAACAGGTCAGAAGGCACTGGCAGCCCTGGCGTGGATGGTTGTAATCCTGATCGGCAACTGCCTTTCCACGATGCTCTCCACATTGATTTTTGCTGCATTAATCATCCTCACAGGCGTAATGCCCCAAGGCGCTTTATTCGCCGCTTTCGGCACCTCTCCCTTCCTGCTGGTGCTTGGTCTGACCATTGTCGCCCAAGGCATGAGCAAGACGAATCTGGGGGCCCGCGTCGCTTACGGTCTGATGCGTACAATTGGCCGGACTCCCGCTTTAATGCTGTTGGCGATTATGCTTACCGGCGGTCTGCTCTCCGCCTTTATTGCCAACCTTCCTGCGCTACTGGCTGTTTGTCCCATCATCATTTCCGTATTGAAGGCACTTCATGAGGAGCCCGGAACCAGCCGTCTTGGCAAGGCCATGTTTATCGGGCTGATTTGGGCCGGTGGAGCGGGCGGTCTATGCTTCATCTCCTCCGCTGCAACAAATGCAGCCGGTGTAGGCGCAATCGCCTCTGCCACAGAGGGAGCAATCACTGTCACCTTTTCACAGTTCGCCACCATCGGTATTCCCACTGGTATTGTCATGCTGCTATCCGGCTGGATATTCCTGTCCATTTGGTTTGGACTGTTTCGCAAAGATTCTGTCTCTATTGATATGGAAGCAATTCAACCTGAGCACGCAAAGCTGCCCAGGATGGATGGGACAGAAATCCGCTATGCCGTATATCTGATTGCTATGGTTGCATGCTTTTTCCTTGGTGGCAACTATGGCATCATGCCCCCAACCATCGGTCTGGTATTTGCCGCACTGGTAATCTGTCCGAAAATTGGTGTGGTTAAAGCCGAGGATGCCCTGCGGGCACAGAACTGGGGTATGCTGTTCCAGATTGGTATGTTCGTAGGCTTTGCCGGTGCTATCGCAAATACCGGTCTAGGTGAATGGCTGGCTACGGTTCTGTTTGGAAAGATGAACATTTCCAGTCCCTTTGTTCTGTTGGTTGTTATCACCTGCCTTGGTCATGTAGTCAACATTCTGGTTCCCGGCGGCGGTGCCGGTCTGGTGGTTATGCCCGCGGTTATGGCTGTCTCCGCCATGTGCGGTATTAACACCGCCTATGTCGGTCTGATGATGGTATTTGTCGTTGCATGGTCGCAGCTGATGCCCGTTCAGCCACAGTATCTGGTTGTCAAAGGCAATACCGCTGGATATATGCAAGTCAAAGATTTTGCTCTGCCCAATATTCTGATTACGATTATTTGGACTCTCCTTCTTGTGCCCCTGTTTTATGCAGTGGCGCCGCTGGCCGGATTGCTGTAATGCACGCCTGACTTTAGCAGAATCAGGTTTCTGATATAACCAGTAACCCCGCAAAACGTCCCCTATGCAGGAAAACACTGCATAGGGGACGTCGTCTAAGTGGATTGCTTCCGGCCAATATGACCTGCTTCTGCCAGTCAGTCTTTACAACTTGCAATCCGCCGAATGATCTCCCTCACACCGGTATTTCGGTCACTGGTAAATGTTGCAGCCAGCTCGGTTTCTGTAAAGAGGGTTATGTGTAGGGCTGACACTTCGCTGATTTCTTCTCCCCACAGCAGCTCGCGCAAAAGCTGCAACACCCCTTTTAGGATCAGCGTATCAGAATCTGCATCAAAATAGACTCGCCCATGTACGGTTCGGACAGAAAGCCACACTTTAGATTGGCAACCAGGAACAAGCGTTTCACCAATGTGCAGATTCTCTGGCATACTGGGAAGCTCCTGCGATTTCACAAGCAAATAGCTGTACTGTTCAAAGCAGTCCCCCAACCTGTTGATCTCTGCGATCATCGCATTCTGCTTCTCGGAAAGCGTCATGTCCATTCCCCTTTCAGCAGCGGAATGGTGCGTTTTAGTGCTGATATAAGCTCCAGGCATTCCTGTTCCGTGTTATAAAAGGCGGGCGATACACGGATCACGCTGTCATATCCCAGCTGATTCACCAGTGGCTGGGCACACAAATGGCCGGTTCGAACTGCAATCCCCTGGCTGTCCAGCATAGCTCCAAGGTCAAAGGGATGGATGCCGGGCACAACGAAGCTCACAACGCCGCAGCGCCGGTTCGGCGTTCCGATTACCGTCACCTCGGGTATCGTATCCAGTTCCTTCCGGAGCAGAACCGTCAAAATCTGCTCCTGCTGTGCAAGCTCTATTCTGCCCACAGACTGTAAATATTCCATGGCACAGCCCAAGCTAATCGCTCCTACATAATTCGGCGTTCCGGCCTCAAAGCGCTGCGGAACGCCTCCATAGCTGCTGGCGGAATATTGGCTCTCCCGAATCATCCCGCCGCCAAAACGAACCGGCGGCAGCTGGCTCAATATATTGTTCTTCCCATAAAGGACACCGATCCCGGTCAGCGCCCCCAGCTTATGCCCAGAGAACGCCAGAAAGTCACAGTCCACGGCGGTCACATCAATCTCCGGGAGCTTCATCGCCTGCGCTCCGTCTAGGACCGTCATTGCCCCCGCCGCATGGCTCATCATGGTGATCTCACCGACTGGATTCACTGTTCCAAGCACGTTGGACACCCAAGTGACTGCAACCAATGCGGTATCCCGCTCCAGCAGCTGACCAAGCTGCGTTAAATCCAGATCACAATTCCGATCCATGTGCAGAATCGTGAGAACCGCGCCGGTGCGCTGGCATAGTTCCTGCCATGGAATCAGATTGGAGTGGTGCTCCATGGCTGAAACAATAATCTGTTGGCCGGGGCGAATGGTTGGCTCCAGCATTTGCGAGAGCATGTTGAGCGAATCTGTGGTGCCAGCAGTAAAAATGATCTCCTCCGCCTTCGCGCCAATGTACGCCGCGATCCGTTCTCTGGCCCGTTCCGTGGCAGAGGTGGATTTCTGACTGAGACTGTGAACGCCGCGATGCACATTGCCATTCTGGCTATGATAATGAGATACCAGCTGCTCCAATACCGGCTGCGGCATCTGCATAGTAGCGGCGTTGTCCAGGTAAATCAGGGGGCAGCCATGCTGCCGCGTGTTGAGAATAGGAAAATCCTCACGAATCTGCTTCACATCCAGCATGGTACATCACCTGTTTCTTCGTGTTTTGATCATCAAATCAGCTAATTGTGACACAGTCTCCGCCGCAGCGACCTGATCCGGATCCAATTTCACGCCGATACACTTTCCAACCGCCATTGCCAACAGTATCTTTTTGATCACACCGGAAGAAGCTGTGGTACACCCAGCGGATTTTTCGCGAAACTCTATCCCCGAGCTTTGGATCCCCGCGATTTTGGCTGTACTCTGCTCTCCAAGCTGGATCAGGTTCTCCGAGCGAATTTCTTCTGGATGGAGCAGATACTTACAACAGAGGAACTCCAATAAAAGACCCGGTATCTCTTCATCCGGAGCACCGGCAAAGGAGGAAGCAATCGCTTCCTCTCTTGCCTTCTTCTCTGCCAGCGCCTGATTGAACTCAGCCTGCGTCATGCCGTGACCACGTTCAGTCCCAAAAGCTTTCCGAGCTCCACAATTTCATCAAAGCAGTCCGCCATGACCATCGGTACATGGTTACCAACGTTGCATTGCTTCTGGAAGAAGTCCTTGCTGTCCTTCACGGAAAACAGTACACCCTGGGTGCAGCCGCTCATGGTTTCGCCTGTACCGGCAACAACTGTACCTCTTGCCACAAACAAAGTGCCCGCATCCGGAGAAATTCTCGCCATGGTCAGCACCTGTCCTTTTTCCTGCCGAAAGTCGTGCCGCATGGTGGGCCCCCAGCCGGAGGCAGTGTAATTCCGAATATCATAGTTTAGCGCCGGCTTGTTATACCCATGCATTTGCAGATTGATGGAGGAGTGATACGTAATAATGAGGTTGTCCCGCTCCTCCTGAGTCATGGCATTGACCTTTTCCTGTAAGTCATTGGGGGGTCCCATAAAGGTTGCAACGGTTTTTCTGTCCTTCTCATAGTAGAGCGGAACGCAGTTGCCAATATAGGCGCCTGCCTTTGCGGCAGCGGACAGCATAATCTGCGCAACCAGTCCGGGAATGTCATATTCACACGCCGAGGAGATTCCCTCTGCATTCAGCAGGCTGTGCGAGAAACAGGGGGTCATATGTTCCTGATTGAGCCGGGTGGTTGCGCACATTTCGGGACAAGGGACGGAGAAGGCGTTGCACTCATAATGCTCCATGAACTTTTTGGCAGTGGCATAGAACCTTAGACCGTTTACTACTTCCTCTTTCGCTACATTGCAATAGCCAGCCCCGGCGATAAGTTCATCCGCCTTTTGCTCCCATTCCGCCTGATCCGCTGCAGTAAAGGCCATGGGCGTCCGAGTGGGCAGCGTGGGACAGGGCGTCCCCTCCATATGGGACTGGTCAATAAATTCATGGACATCTACGCACTGGTACCGAAAGCCCAGCTTTTTTGCAGCATCATCGATGTTGATAAAGCCATCACAGGCAGAGACCATTGCAGAGTTTGTAAACCCGCGCGTAACCAGCAGGAGTTTGCTGTTTTTCAGCACCTTCCGCAGCCAGTATGCCCTCATCTTCTCCACGGTTTCCTCCCAGGTCATTTCTGAGACGCATTCGTAGCCTCTAGAACGGAGCATGGCAGGCACCTGGGTTCTGTCACAACATTCCTGAAGACAGATAAACGGCTTGTTGGTGCGGGAAACCAGTTCCAACACCATCGGATAGGTGCGTCCAATGGAGGTAAACAGGTAAACGTCCGTCTTGGCATCATTCTTTGTAAGCTCAGCCATCATCGCCTCAGTGACCTCAAAGGCTTCCGTGATCTCATAGCTGACAGGCTCCAGCATTTCAAACTCCTCTACCGGAGCAATATACTGGGCCAAGTTTTTCCGAAACGCCTGAAACCCATCCGCACCCACCATGCGGTCAAATTCCAGAGTCAGCGCATCTCCTCCTCCAAACCGGCAAGGTCCTTCAAATACATATTCATGGACCATAATGCCGATGACTGGCTGCACCACGAGCTTGGTATCCTTTGCTTTACAAATTTTCATACGATCAGCGTCCCTTCTTTATCATAGAACTACAGAATTGCTGATTCTATTGTAGACGGTGGGGAACCGGATCACAAGTTGACTTCTGCAAGGACTTGTTTCCGAAAATGGAACAAGCCCTTGCTTTCTGCATTACAAGGCAGTCAAAACGAGCTCATTCATTGCACAAGGGCACGTCAGAGAATTCTTCCTTCTGAAAATACCGCTGCATTTCAGATACCAGAAACGGCAAAGCATGATTGCCAGATGTCTTCATCCACGCAAAAGAGAACTCTACCGCCGGAAGCTCCGGCAGTGAAATATGGGTCAGCCCCGGATGATTGCAGGTCTGGTGAAACTGGTTAAACGCTGCAACCCCCTGTCCCAGTTCGATTGCGGTGATCTGTTCCTTTAAATTCTTTACCTTGCAGATACGGGGGATAAATCCTGCGCGCTTGCAGCTGTCCAACATTAAGCCGGAGATGATAGGAGAATCAGATTGCTCAATTTCTATGAATGTCTGATCTGCAAAGTCCCGTAGGCTTGCAGCATACACGCTGTCCGAAAAGGTATCCGTTGCGAAAACCATATCATTTCCCACAGAATAGAGCGGAATTGCATTCATATCCGGATGGTTCATAAGCTCCACGGACAAGGTGATTCCGGCATCGAGCTCTGCGCTTTTCAGCGCCTTGAGCATATCGTGAAAGGAATATCGTCTAAGTTCTACCGTAACGCCCGGAAACCGTGAACGGAAGCTCTGCAATACACTTCGCAGATCCGGATCTACCAGCTGACCCTCCAGCAGCCCAAGCACCAGCGTGCCGGCAACATTCGACGCAGCATTCAGCGCCCGGCTGAGCAGGAGATTGTATTCCATGGATATGGCAGAGAGTCCTTCAAACATAATCTGCCCCGCTGGCGTCAGCTGATTATTCTTCCAGCCCCGCTGAAATAGCGAAAAGCCCAATTCCTGTTCCAGCGAAGCAATCTGGCGGCTAAAGGTCGGGGGCGTCATATAGACGCCGTCTGCCGCCACAGCAAAGCTCTCGGCCTTTGCCGCAGCGAGAAAACACGCAACCTGAGTATGATTCATAATGTTCCGCCGAGCAGGCCGCTCGACACTCCCTCCCACATAATTTCTACGTTCTATTATGAAAGCGCCCTGCAGATTTCCCCGGTTGCAGATGCATAAGAAACCGTTTCCACTACGCTGGCGGGCATTTTATCTATCTTCGCTATCGTTTTATGCCAATCTGTTTTTATTATCATATCATATAAGTATAATTACAGTCAACCGGAGCACCGCTTAAACGCAAAACATGAATACACCGTAAACTCTGCGTTCCATCTCCAGTAGAGCATTGACTTTCCGCTCCACGGATGTTACACTGCATCCTGACATTTAGAAAAGCAAAAACCATTTAATATATTTGAAGGATTACGATTTGAACGCCCACGCAGGACATCTCTTGTGATAGGCCGAATCATATCGTAATCCTTCTATTGTTTTTCCAGAATGTCAATTTGAAAACTGAATGACCGTCCAATTTGATACAGCTTCGGTAAAGCAGGCCATGACCGCAGGGGGATGTGCGAGCCGCCAAGAAGCTGAAATACGGCGCAGAAGGCTGGGTCAGGAACGTGATTGTGCAGAACGGCAGCATGAACAATTGTAGAAAAAATTTCCTTCGTTTCTTTCCTGCACAGGAAAGCACGTTTCGGCAACATTGCCGGGAAGTACGCGCCTGCGCATTTGGTTTACCATAATTGTCTTTTTGCGTAGGAAGGGTAGGCAACATTGCCATAGGTTCCCTACCATCCCGCTTTCGGCGAATTCGTCAAAATCGGTCACATCATAAGAAGCTCTAGAAGGAACCCCAATGCGTACCATAGTGCGTATTGCCTTGGGCGAATTTCCCAGAATGTGTATCCCAGTGCGTATAAAATCAGCAAATTTCGCCCCAAATTCTGCCCAATGCGTATCACTATACACATCAACATGGACAATTTGCTCAAAGCCCCACACACTGTGCACGCAACAGCCAATGAAACGGGAGCACTTCCGGCAACATTGCCGAAAGTGCTCCGTCCCACAATTTCCACCATAGCGGATATAAAAAGTTGGAATTTTGACTGCAAGCATCGCAAAAATGTACATTTTTACTGCTTCCGGGTGTACCCGACCCCCATATGCCGCCTGCGGGCGGAGAAATGAGCAGCTCGGATAGATATCCCATGCGATTCAAATTTTCAAAAACAGCAAAGGAGGAATTGCCATCGAAACAAAACACCATATGCACTTTGAAATGACACCGGAGCAGTACCGGCTGCTATCAGAGAATGCCAAAACCTGCGGCCTCAGCAAACGTGCCTATTTGATCCGCCTGCTCCAAGGGCATCATCCCATGGCAAGGCAGAACGATGAAATGAAAGCACTTCGCCGGGAAATCCATGCCATCGGCAATAACATCAATCAGATTGCCCGCAGCGTCAATGCCGGGATTGCCACTCGGGAGGATGTCCAGGAGGCAACGGAGCTGCTGGGTCGTGTTTACGAAAAACTCTATGAAATGGGGCGGCACTGATGGCGATTACGAAGATTCTATCCCGGAATGACGGGTTAAAGCAGGCCATCGAATATGTGTTGAACGGAGACAAGACCCAGGAACAGGTGCTCACGGCGCACCTGAATTGTGATCCCGGGTTTGCATACCAGCAGATGATGGACACCAAGCGGGAGCTGGGCAAGCTGAACGGACGGCAGTGCTACCACATCATCCAGTCCTTTGTGCCAGGCGAAATCACACCGGAGCTGGCGCTGCAAATTGCCACCGAGTTTGCAGCGGAGTATCTGGCGGGCTATCAGGTGGTCATCGGAACGCACACAGATCGCCACCATATCCATTCGCACATTCTGTTCAACTCTGTCAATGATGCCACCGGAGAGAAGTATCACTGTTCAAAGTCAGAGTATTTCCAACAGATTCGAGCGGTGTCGGACCGCCTGTGCCGAGAGCACGGCTTGTCTGTGATTATACACGGCGATGGTCAGAAATCTATGAGCTATATCGAATGGCTTCGCCAGAGTAAAGGCCAGCCCACCTACCGCTCCATGCTGGAGGCCGACCTGAAAGCATCCATCGAGGACGCCAACGCCATTGGAGACTTCTTCCGGCTCATGGAGCGGAAGGGGTATGAGATCAAGCACGGCAACCGGCTGGGCTTCAGACTCCGGGGGCAATCCCACTTCATGTACCCAGAGCGGAAAAATCCGCGGTATTCCGAGGAAGGAATCCGTGCGACCATTGACGGCAACATGGATGCCATCTTCACAGGGAAGCAGCTTGTCGTTGTTCATCGGCAGCCGTACAAGCCCTATAAAAAGCACCCGAAGCATACCGGTTTTCTGGCTCTGTACTACCACTATCTCTACATTCTCGGCAAGATCGAAAAACAACAGTACCCGCCAAGGGTTACAGACCAGATGCGTAAGGAGGTCATGCGGTTTGAGCAGCTCCGGGAGCAGTTTCAATTCCTCAACGAGCATGGCGTTGCCACCGAATCAGACATGACCGCCTTTGTGGAAAAGGCGGAGGCCCAGATCAAAACGCTCACCAAACAGCGCACCATCCTCAACGTGCAAAAGAAAAAGCACCAGCCCCTATTTCATGCGCTGACGGATGAAGAGGCACTGGCCCCCGCCAAACGGCTCTACGATCAGGGTCACAGCGGTATGGAAGCGGAGGCGCAGCAATATCTGGATGCGGTGAAACTGCTGGATGGTTGTGGAGTGTCCCGTGAGGCATTATCCCAGCAGCAGTCAGAACTATATACCAAGCTGGCCGACCTGAACCGGGAGATTCGGCAAGTGCGAAAGCAGATCAAAATGTGCGAAGAAATCCGGGAGCAGGCCGCCGCAATGCAGGAAAATATCAGAGAAATTGAAACACCGGAACGCCAGCGACAGTCCCGGCACAGAGGCCGAGCGTGAGGCCCACGTTGGCCGTTTGTGGGCTTTTCAGCTTTATTACCACAGGTTATACCACCAAATCTATCCGCCCCACGTTCCCGCAGCGTGGGGCAATTTTACCCTCGAAAGGAGAATGCTATGAGCAAAACTTATACATCCTATGATGAACTTCCCATTATGCTGTCCGTTCCGCAGTTGGCCGCCGCCTTGGGGATCTCCCGTTCCGGCGCTTATGCTCTGGTTCGGTCAGAGGGGTTCCCAGCTTTGAAAATTGGCAGCCGGATCGTGGTTCCAAAAGATAAATTACAGGACTGGATCAATGAAAACTGTCTGGCGAATTAGCTTGATATCCCGCCACTCCTGTGGTATATGTTGTGGCTGCGAAGGGAGTGAACATTATGGCAAAACGCAGGGCCAACGGTGAAGGCAACATCCGAAAGCGGAAGGATGGTCGCTGGGAGGGCCGCTATACCGCAGGCCATGATCCAATCACCGGCAAGCCCATCATCAAGAACGTATTGGCGAAAACACAGGCACAGGCGAAGGAAAAGCTGAAAATCGCCATTGAGCAGTGCAAGGGCTTAGATGTGGCGAAGGGTCAGAAATACACAGTGGGCCAGTGGATGGACGTCTGGTATGAGTACTATGCGCAAATCAAGGTACGCCCCTCTTCTCACAAGACCTACGAGGGCTACATCCGGAATCACATTAAGCCAGCCATTGGCTCTATCCCGCTGACAAGGCTGACTACGCTGGATCTTCAAAAGCTGTACCAGAAGCTATTGACAGAAGGCCGGGTAGAACGGAAGGAATCCGAAAAGCAGGCGAAGGGGCTCAGCACCAAGACCGTCCGCAACATCAATCAGGTTATTTCCTCCGCCATGCAGCTGGCCATCCAGCAGCATTTGATCGCACAGAATCCCACGGACGGCTGCGCTCTCCCGAAAACGGAGCACCGGGAAATGCAAACCTTGAGCGCCGATCAGCTTGCAGCATTTTTTTAGAGGCCAAGCACTCCGGCGTATTCGAGATGTACTACATCGAGCTGGCAACCGGTCTCCGGCGAGGCGAGCTGCTGGGCCTCAAGTGGGAGGACATTGATTTCACCGCACAAACGCTCCGGGTGCGCCGTCAGGTGGGGCGCATCAACGGCGAGGTGCGGGAGGCTCCGCTGAAAACCAAGAATGCCTACCGAACCATCTCTCTGGGGACGGATGCGGTAGGCGTTTTGAAGCAGCAGCGGGAGAAGCAGCCCAGCAGCAGCTATGTATTTCCTGGCCCTACCGGCGGGCCGATTGCCCCGGACAGCGTGCTCCATATGCTCCATCGGGTGCTGGATCGAGCGGGCTTGCCGGAGATTCGCTTCCACGACCTTCGCCATACCTTCGCCACGCTGGCACTCCAGAACGGCGTGGATGTGAAAACCGTCTCCGGAATGCTGGGGCATTTCTCCGCAGGGTTCACGCTGGATACTTACGCCCATGTGACAACGGCGGCGCAACGACAGGCGGCAGAGACCATGGGTGCCGTGCTGGCGGGATAGCAGAAAATTTTTTTTACCAGAACTGGGTTTTCAAAATTCTGAAAGCCCGGTTTTGAGTTTCTTAATCTGCTTTCATTCCCGTATGGGTCACGGTATGGGTCAGCCTGAACTGCCCTAGAAAAAAGTGCCGTAAATAGTTCGAAAAACAAGAAAAAACCGCTGATTTCTGGCGAAATCAGCGGTGATTTGGTTGCGGGGGCCGGATTTGAACCGACGGCCTTCGGGTTATGAGGGTGTCTCTGCTAAAATTTCTTGGACGGATTGCAGAAAACAGCACAGAATGGACGGTATTTCAGCGCATTCGGACACATTTCAGCCCGATTTGTCCAACTGGTGCGTCGGCGTTTTTCCGGTAGTGGGTCAGAATGTGGGTCAGACCGTGCAAGAACCCACCCCAAAAACTGTGTAAACTTTCTACCTAAAGTAGAATAGGAACATATGCTGCAAGGTGGCATCGGCTCAATCCGATACCGCCTTGTCAACAACATAGCGCCAGACAGGGCAGATGTTAGGACAACTCCGCACAATTGCGTCTACGGATTACGATGAATCCTTTTGTCAGGAACTCATTTGCAAAACTTGAAATATGCAGAGCATTTCTGCTGTTTTACATCTTTTCCTAACGAAAAATCCATCATCAGACGCTCTTACTGTGGAGTCAGCCCAGCACTACTGCATATCCCAGTGTGACAACTGCAACCGTAGCCCAAGTCAAACCACCCAACACAATAGGCTTTGCCCCTTTCGTAAAAAGATCCTCAATTTTGATCTTATAGCCCACGCCCACCAGTGCCATTGCAAAGCAGAACTTGTACAGTGTAGACAGTAGGCTACTCAGATTGGTTGTACCCAGTGCCATACCTTTGAAGTTTACCAACGTGTTGATAATGGCCAGCACCAGAAATCCCAGTACATAAAACGGAAATGCCCCCACAATGTTCTGAGCAATGGACTTGCCGGAAGCGTTAGTACGTGACGTCCTGCTCTCCCGCTGGAGTTTGAATTGGTGCCCAATTGTCATAACAACCGCCACGACAACCAGCATTGCGACCCGTGTCAGCTTTACAATCATAGCGAGATCGCCGCCGGAGACCCCCGCAGCATTGAACGCTGCATCTCCCATCAGCGTATTGAAAGACTGTGCCGCAGCAGTGACAGAAGATACATCGTTTATGGCAACTCCGCCAAGCAGCCC
>URPI01000046.1 GCA_900549705.1 uncultured Eubacteriales bacterium | reverse complement strand
CGTAAGGGGGCAGGAAGGAGCGGCAGCCCATGCAAGTATAGCAGTGACCCTCGCCGTTCTTGTCCACCTTCAGTTCCAGCATTTTCTTTTCACTGATATAGTCGGGCACCATGCGCTTGGCGGTGCACTGGGCTGCCAGCTTGGTCAGATACCAGTAAGGCGTGCCCTCCCGGATGTTCTCCTCCTCCAGCACATAAATCAGCTTGGGGAAGGCAGGGGTAATCCACACGCCCTTTTCGTTCTTCACTCCCTCATAGCGCTGGCGCAGCGTCTCCTCGATAATCATTGCCAGATCCTTTTTCTCCTGCTCGTTTCTGGCTTCGTTCAGGTACATAAAGACGGTGATAAAGGGAGCCTGACCGTTGGTGGTCATCAGGGTAACCACCTGATACTGGATGGTCTGCACACCTCTGCGCACTTCATCCCGCAGGCGCTCCTCCACCACCTTGGCAACCGCCTCCTCGGAGGGCTGCACGCCGAAGGCTTCCAGCTCCTTGAGCACATTTCTGCGGATTTTCTCCCGGCTAATTTGGACAAAGGGAGCCAGGTGGGTCAGAGAAATGGACTGACCACCGTATTGGTTGGATGCCACCTGGGCGATAATCTGAGTGGCGATGTTGCAGGCGGTGGAGAAGGAATGGGGCTTCTCAATCAGCGTACCGGAAATCACGGTGCCGTTTTGCAGCATATCCTCCAGGTTCACCAAATCACAGTTGTGCATATGCTGGGCATAATAGTCGGAGTCATGGAAATGAATGATGCCACTTTGATGGGCTGCCACAATTTCAGCCGGCAGCAGAATGCGGTTGGTGATGTCCTTAGAGACTTCGCCCGCCATATAGTCACGCTGCACCGCATTGATGGTGGGGTTTTTGTTGGCGTTCTCCTGCTTGACCTCCTCGTTGTTGCACTCAATCAGGCTGAGGATGCGGTCATCGGTGGTGTTGGACTGGCGCAGCAGGCTGCGGGTATAGCGATAGGTGACATATTCCTTGGCCACCTCAAAGGCACCGTGGGCCATGATGGACTTTTCCACCAAATCCTGAATCTCCTCCACCGAGGGGCTGCGGCCCATTTCCTCGCAGGCAACCTCCACCCGCTCGGAAATGCGGCGAATCTGCAAGGGGGTCAGCCGCACCTTTTCTTCCACGGCGTTGTTGGCCTTTGTAACGGCTCTGTTAATTTTTTCAATGTCAAAGTCGGCTTCAGTACCGTTTCTCTTAATAATCTTCACGCAGAGTTCCTCCTTTTTGTCTGGGCGCACGGCTCGCGTGCAGGTCACATTATATACTATATCTTGTGTCGTTGTCAAGTAAGCGACACAAAATATAGTATTTTACACAAAGATGCGGAAAAATGTTCCGCAAATGTTTTCTGCCCGTGCCCCTCTGGAAAAGGGCGAATGTTGCCGATTCTACGCGCCAAATGAAAGAACTGATTGAAAAAGGGGGAAGAATATAGTATAATCAGCAGAAGTGGAATTAACATAATCTTTACCGTTCTTTCCCCAAAAATGAAAGGAGTTTTTTGATGAAGAAATCTTTCGGCGTTCTGCCCACCGGTGAGCAGACTTATTTATACACCATCTCCTGCGGCGGCATCACCGCCACCGTAACCGACCTGGGTGCAACCCTGGTCAGTGTCTTTGTGCCCGATGCAGACGGCAATGTGGTTGACGTTGTCCTGGGCTATGACAATGCGGCGGACTACCTGGCGGGCAGCAGCTTCTTCGGCGCGATTGTGGGGCGCAGTGCCAACCGCATCAAGGGCAGCACCTTTTCCCTGAGCGGGCGGGAATACAGCCTGACCCCCAACGAACACGGCAACAACCTCCATTCCGGCCCCAACTTCTACCACACCCGGCTGTGGACGGTCACCGCCTGCACCGACACCAGCATCTCCCTCCGCCTGAACAGCCCCGCCGGTGACCAGGGCTACCCCGGCAACGCCTCCATTGACGTAACCTACAGCCTGGACGAAACCGGCGGCCTGCACATTGCCTATGATGCTGTGTGCGACCGGGACACCATCTTTAACCTCACCAACCACAGCTATTTCAATCTGGCAGGCGAAGCAAACACTCAGGCCGCCATAGACCAGCTGCTGATGCTGCCCGCCCGCACCTTCTGCGTTGCCGATGCCGAGAGCATCCCCACCGGTGAAATGCGCAGCGTGGGGGGCACCGCCATGGACTTCCGGATGCCCAAGGCCATTGGTCAGGACATTGAGGCTGACGAGGAGCCGCTGCACTTGCAGGGCGGCTATGACCACAATTTTGAGGTATTCTGCAATCCCTGCGCCGTGCTTTCCGACCCTGTCTCCGGCAGAACCATGGCCGTTTACACCGACCTGCCCGGCATCCAGTTCTATGCCGGCAATTTCATCCGGGAATCTGGCAAGGGCGGCGTGCGTTATGGCAGCCACAGCGGCATTGCCCTGGAAACCCAGTTCTATCCCGATGCTATCCATCACCCTGAATGGAAGCAGCCGGTGACCAAGGCCGGAGAGAAATATCACTCTGAAACCGTTTACCGTTTCTCCAACTGATTTTCCCCCACTCTTTTGTTGCTTTTGGGGAGTGTCTACAGTACACAGGCGGCGGTGACACGCATAAACTGTCTTATAAGCCCTTTTCGCTTATAAGACGTTTAGGAGGGATTCCCATGTCAGACCAATGCCAAGACACCCTGCGCTGCGACCCGGGGGAGCTGCACCAGGCCATGTCCATCCACACCCGCAAAATCACGGTTTCCTGCCGTGACAAGGACTGCATTGAAGACCTGCCCGTGTACCTGACTGCCAGCTCCCAAACGCTGCTGGACAGCAGCGCCGGAACCCGGGTGCGGTGCGCAGAGCTTATCAGTACCTATATCGATGTCAGCCCGGTGGCCTTCGACCGCAACCACTACTGCATCGATGTCACCTTCTACTACCGCATCATTGCCGACACCGTGGTTGGCGCGTCCCGCCCCGCCACGCTGTATGGCCTGGCCGTGTTTTCCAAGCGGGCGGTGCTGTGCGGCGAGGACAGCTGCACCCACATCTACCGCAGTGACACCCGGCTGTATGCCCCGGACGGTGTTACCCGAAGTTACGCCAACCGCCCCACCGCCGTGGTAGAGGTGCTCGACCCCATGGTGCTTGGCTCCCGGGTGCGGGAAATCTGCGAAACCAGCTGCAAAGAAACCACCCTGCAGGTGCCGGAATCGGTGCGGGCGATGTTTGACGAAGACCTGGTTCTGACCCCGGAGAACCGGCGGCTGTATGTCACCCTGGGGCAGTTCTCCATCATCCGGCTGGAGCGGGATGCCCAGCTGATAGTGCCGGTGATGGACTACAGCATCCCCACCAAGGAATGCTGCGACAACCCCGGCTGCACCGAAGACCCCTGCGAAATGTTCAGCCGGATTCCCTTCCCCGCCGCCCAGTTTGCACCAAGGGGCTGCGACCGGAAAAAGGACAGCAACACCTGCTGCACCGGAGAAGAAAACGGATAGAAAATAATGCAATCATCCAAACAGCCACCGTGGTTTTTCTATGGTGGCTGTCTTTGGCGGCAGTGCCGCCGGACAATGACGCTACGAAGATGGTACGGATACGCTATTGCCCTAACCCACCCGGTAACGCACTGCACGCCAAACCATTTTCCATATATCGGACGTCTCCATATTCCCCCGGCTTCCATTCGGCGGAATGATTTTTCACCAATCATCGGTTCAGATTTCCGCCAACCATCGGTGTAATTTTCCGCCAATTGTCGGTATGATTTTCTGCCAATCATCGGATTAAGTTTTTTCCAATCATCGGTTTTTTCTTGATTCTTATAAACAGTCAGGGTATAATATGGATAAACAAGCAGAAATGAGGTGTGCCCAATGAAGGGGTATCGGAAAAGAATTGCCGATGAAATTCTGAAACGGAAGCTGGAAGGCAAAGGGGCCGTGCTGATTGAAGGGCCGAAGTGGTGCGGAAAGACCACCACAGCGGAGCAGATTGCCAAAAGCATCCTCTACATGGACGACCCGGAAACAAAAGAGCAGAACATCACCATGTCCGAGCTGAGTCCCAAGCGGCTTTTGCGAGGGGAAACGCCCCGGCTGATTGACGAATGGCAGCTGGCACCCAAGCTGTGGGATGCCATCCGGTTTGAAGTTGACCACCGGGGAGAACTGGGGCAGTTTGTGCTGACCGGTTCTGCCGTGCCGCCGGACACAAAGGAAATCACCCATTCCGGCACCGGGCGCTTCACTTGGCTCACCATGCGCCCCATGAGCCTGTTCGAGTCTGGGGAATCCACCGGAGAAGTCAGCCTGAACGCGCTCTTTTCCCAGCCGGAGGAACTCGACGGCGAATCCAGGCTCGACATTGACCGACTTGCGTTTCTGGTATGCCGGGGCGGCTGGCCCCAGGCGGTGGGAATGAGGGACGAGATTGCGCTGGACCAGGCCATTGACTATTATGACGCAGTTGTTCATGCGGACATCAACCGTGTGGATAACGTCAAGAAAGACCCGGAACGGGTCAAGCGGCTCATGCGTTCCTACGCCAGGAATCAGGGCAGTCAAGTTCCCAATACCGTCATTGCCCAGGACATCGCCGCCAATAACGAGGCTGCCTTTGACGCAGAAACTGTTGCCGCCTATCTCAACGCTCTGCGAAAAATCTTTGTGGTGGAGGATATGCCCGCCTGGAATCCCAACCTTCGCTCCAAAACGGCAATCCGTTCCTCCAATACCCGGTATTATATTGACCCCTCTATTGCAGCGGCGGCGCTGGGCATCGGACCGCAGGATTTGATTTCGGATTTGAAAACCTTCTGCTTTCTGTTTGAAACCATGTGTGTCCGTGACCTTCGCATTTTTGCTGATGCCCTGAACGGAGAAGTCTACCACTATCGAGACAAAGAAGGGCTGGAATGTGACGCGGTTGTACATCTGCGCAACGGCTCTTACGGGCTTGTGGAAATCAAGCTGGGCGGCGACCGGTTGATTGAAGAAGGTTCCGCCAACCTGAAGACCCTGGCAGAAAAGATTGACACCGACAAAATGAAAAAGCCCTCTTTTCTGATGGTTTTAACCGGCACGGGAAATTACGCCTACCGCCGCCCGGACGGCGTTTACGTTGTCCCCCTGGGCTGTCTGAAAGACTAAGCACAAACGAGCGTCCGGTTTTGACCGGGCGCTCGCTCCATATCGTCAGTAAAGGGTATATCGCTTGCAATCAAAAAGCAGCATCACAAATACAGCTTGACCATTTCCCAACTTGCTTCCACCGGTAAATTGCCGTCAACTGTCACAAGTGGACAAGCAAGCTGCTTCTGCCACTGGTCATGCATCGCCTTGCTGCGCATATGGATGTCCCCCTCATCATAATCGGCTGCCCAGCGAATAAATTTCTCATGCTGCGCATACATATCGCCATCCGGGTCAAGCCGACTGCCAAAGCGCGCCCTTTCCCTTGCCCGAAGTCGGGCAATTCGCACCGCTGTTGGCGTTTCCACCCGAATTGCCAGCGTAAACAGCGGAATAAGCCCGTCCCCCCAATCCACGAGGGAGCCGGAAATCACCACCCGCTTGTGGGCGGCAATGTCCCGCTGCATCAACTCCAGCCGCTCCGGGATGGGGCGACTGGTGGTGTATTTGGGGTCTGTAGGCTGCCAGTAATAGTCATCCGTATCCATGAAAAAACAGTCCATCCGGTCAGCAATAAATCTGCCAAGCGTTGATGTACCGGAGCCGGACGCTCCAAACAGATGTATGACACACCGCTCCATTCTATCCTCCTGATATTCCATCCAACAACCAGCAAGGGCACCGCTTAGATAAATCGAAGCGGTGCCTTGCTTTTCTTTTCAAAAATTCAATTACATATCCACGTCCACATTGGGCATCTGCTTTGCCCGCTGCTCCTGGGACTCGGTGACAGCCGTAAACTTCATGCGGGTATCCTGCACCTCGTGCAGTGCCTGAGAAATGACCTCCTCGGTGCGGCGCAGAGACTCTGCCATGTAATCGTTGCCGGCCTTGCGAATCTGATCAATGCGCTCCTGGGTCTGGGCAACCAGCTCCTCGGCGCGCTTCTTGGCGGCCTTGTAGATTTCCTCCTTGCTCACCAGCTCGCTGGCCTGCTCGTTGGCCTTCTGCAAGATGCCCTCCGCCTCCCGGCGCGCCTGGGCAATCAGCTCATTGCGGGACTCCACAATGGTGCGGGACTGCTTGATTTCGGCGGGCAGACGGGAGATCACCTCGTCCAGCAGGTCAAGCACTCTGTCCCGCTCCAAAATGCACTTGTCTGCGGCCAGGGGCATGGAACGCGCGTCCTGCACCATGTCGTACAAGGTGCCGATAATATCCTCTGTGCTGTTGTTGCTCATGATAAATCCTCCATTTAATTGCAAAGTTTCTCACGGAAGTCCGGGATGATTTCCTGCGGGAGAAAATCGGAAAGCTCCGCGCCATATTTTCCAAGCTCCTTGACCATGCTGGAGCTTAAATACATATACTGACTGTCGGCGGTGAGGAACATGGTATCCAGCTCCGGGTTGAGCTTGCGGTTCACCAGCGCCATCTGAAATTCGCTTTCAAAGTCGGAGCCGGCACGCAGCCCCTTGACAATCACGCAGCTGCCCCGGCGGCGGGCATAATCGGCCAGCAGCTCGTTGGAAGAATCCACCTCTACATTGGGCAAGTCTGCCGTCACCCGCCGGATGAGGGCTTCCCGCTCCTCCAGGGTGAACATGGGATTTTTCCCGGCGTTGACCATTACACAGACAATGAGCCTGTCAAAAATGTTGGCCGCACGGCGGATGATGTTCAGGTGACCGCTGGTCACCGGGTCAAAGCTGCCGGGATAGATAGCTGTTTTCATATTATATCCATTTTATCCTTCATTTTTACGGTATAGGGTGAGCAGGATTTTGCCGTACTTATAATCCCTCGACCGGCTATAGCCCGGAAAATCCCAGGGAAGCTCCTTCCCCAAGGGGCGCTCTGCGGCTATTATACCACCCGGCTGCAAAATGTCAATTTCTGTTATTCTTTTCAGTGCATTTTCCAGGAAAACTTCTGCATAGGGTGGGTCAAGCAGAATCAGGCCGAACTTCTCCCGGCATCGGCTCAGGTATTCCATGTAGTCGGACTGGACAACCTGAGCGCTCTGCTCCAAACGGGTCTTTTGCAGATTTGCGCGAATCAGCTGGCAGGCTTCCCGCCGGGCATCCACAAAGACGGCGCTTTCCGCGCCCCGGCTCAGCGCTTCAATGCCCAACTGACCGGTTCCGCCGAACAAATCCAGCACCCGCGCCCCGGGTAAGTCAAATTGGAGGATGCTGAACAGTGCCTCCTTCACCCGGTCTGTGGTGGGGCGGGTGAGCATTCCCTGGGGCGTTTGCAGCTGGATGCCCTTGGCTTTTCCTGATATAACACGCATAGGTGATTCCTTTCTGTTGCGTAAAATGTGTGAAGATGGATGCTATTCTTCCGGGGACGGGTTTTCCCCCATCGGATGGAAATGGCGATACACCGCCAGGGCTGCATCCCTGGGCAGCAGCCGCTCCAAATCCGCAAGGGTCGCCTCCCCAATGGCCTTGATGGACTTGAACTGCTTTAATAGCTCCTGCTTCCGCTTGGGACCAACGCCTGCAATACCATCCAACTCCGAATAGCGCAGCCGTTTGCTGCGCAGCTGACGGTGATAGGTGATGGCAAATCGGTGGGTTTCCTCCTGAATATTGCCAATCAGGGAGAAAATCGCCTGGTTGGTGTCAATGGATATTTCCTGCCCATCGGTCGTAACCAGCGCCCGGGTGCGGTGCCGGTCATCCTTCACCATGCCGAACACCGGAAAGGAAACGCCCACTTCGCCCAGTGCCCGCTCTGCCGTTTGGGCGTGTACAATGCCGCCGTCAATCAGCAGCAAATCCGGCGGGGCATCAAAGCCCTTGTCTCCCGCCTTGAAATGGACAAAGCGTCGCTTCACCACCTGATACATGGAGGCATAGTCATCCTGGTTGTCTAAGCCCTCCACCTTGAAGCGCTTATAGTCGCTCTTTTTTGGCTTCCCGTCCTGAAACACCACCATACTGGCCACAATGTCCGTGCCGGAGATATTGGAAATATCAAAGGACTCGATGCGCCGGGGGACAGGAATCCCCAGCATTTTTCCCAACAGCGTCAATATGGCGCTGTTACGCTCCTCCTTGTCGGTGACCCGTCTGGCCTCCTCCAGCGCATTTTTGCAGGCCAGCTCCACCAGGCGGGTATTGTCCCCCCGCTGGGGCACCCGAAGCTTGGAGGCGCGGCCAAACTGCTGCTCCATCAGCGCCGAAAACAGCTCCCCATCCTCCAGCGGAAACGGCAGCAGCACGTGCTTGGGGGCAAAGCCCCGGCTGAGGTAAAACTGCTTCATCAGGCTGGAAACCGCCTCCTCCTTGTCGTCCGGGGTGGGAAACACCTCATATTCCTTGTCCAGCAGATTGCCGCCGCTGAAATGCAGCACCGCAAAGCAGGCCTTCACTTCCGTCTCTCCATAGCCCACCACATCGGTGTCTGCCAGCGTCCCCGCCGTCACCAGCTGCTTTTGCCCCAGGGATTCCACCGCACCCAGCCGGTCACGGAGGGAAGCCGCCAATTCAAATTCCAGATTATCCGCCGCCGCCAGCATCTGCTTTTTGATTTCCTCAGCCACGGACTTATAATTGCCGCCGAGTAACTGCCGCGCCTGCTCCATTGTTTCCCGGTATTCGGTGCAGCTTTTGTTTTCCTGGCACCAACCGGCGCACTGGTTCATGTGATAATTCAGGCAAGGGCGATCCTTACCCACGTCCCGGGGAAATTCCCGGGTGCAGGTGGGCAGCTTCAAGGTTTTCTCGATGGCCTCCAGTACGCCGTAGGTCACCCCCCGGCTGCCGAAGGGACCGTAATAGTGTGCCCCGTCGTCACTGAGCTTACTGACCAGGGTAATTCTGGGGTACAGCTCCTTCATGTCCAGGCGCAAATAGGGGTAGCCCTTGTCATCCTTGAGAAGAATGTTGTATTTTGGCATATAGCGCTTGATGAGGGAGCATTCCAGCACCAGCGCCTCAAATTCACTGGCCGCAACAATCACATCAAAATGATGGATTTTGCTTACCATCATCTTCGTTTTGGGGGTGTGGGCGGCGGTATCCTGAAAATACTGGCTGACCCGGTTTTTCAGCTTTTTGGCCTTGCCGACATAGATAACCTTGTCGGTTTTATCCCGCATAATATACACCCCGGGTGCATACGGCAGGGACAGCGCCTTGTCCTTCAGTTCGTCAAATGTCACGGTGTCACCCCCACAAAAAAACCGCCCCATGCAGCCTTCGGCATTGAGACGGTCAGCAAGCGGATACGCTGACCCAGCCGGACAGCCGGGTCAGCGTATTCATAAAAATCAATAAACATCCCGCTGGAGCAGCACTTCCAGCGCATTGACTGCCGCCTCAGCGTCGGGGCCGACAGCGCTCAGCGTAACCGGTGTGCCGGTGATAATCCCCAGGGACATGATGCCCAGCAGACTCTTTGCATTCATCTTACGGCTCTCGGACTCCAGCCAAATGCTGCTTTCAAATTCGTTGGCCTTCTGCACGAAGTAGGTAGCCTGTCTGTTGTGCAGACCGGACTCGCAACGGACAACAACTTCTTTGCTATACATATCCATACACTCCTTTACACCGCGCTTGCATGGCGCAGTGAATCTGCCTATATAATACCATTTGTACCGAAAAAGTCAATCAGATTTCATGCGGGTTGCACAAGAGGCGGGTTTTTTGTGCATCTTTGCATTTTTCATTCCAATTATTTCTTATCGCCGGGAAAGATTTATGCAAATTCAGCAATGGTCACGCCGTCCTCGCCCTCACCGTATACTCCCAAACGGAATGTTTTTACAAATTTATTCCGTTTCAGATCCTGGTGAACCGCCTGGCGCAGTGCACCGGTTCCCTTGCCGTGGATGATACGGACGGAACTGAGCTTTGCCCGCATGGCTTCGTCCATATAGCGGTCAAGGACACAAATGGCCTCCACCGTATCCATGCCCCGCAGGTCGATTTCCGAGGACATGGCCGTCATTTTCATCTCCCGGCCGGAGTGCGCCGGATGCCCCCCCTTGGCCTTGTAGGGATTCTCGTTTTCCAGCAGGTACACTTCGTCCCGCTTGGCGCTCATCTTCATAATGCCTGCCTGCAATTCCAGCGTTCCGTTTTTGTTGATGGCAAGAACACTGGCCTTGATGCCCAGCTTCAGCAGCTCCACCGTGTCGCCCACCATGATGTCCCGCGTTTCCTTGGGTCTCTGACGCTGAGGCTGCTGGGCGCGCAGGCGATCCTCCGTCTCGTTGAGGGTGCGGCGCAGCTCTGCCTGCCGCTGGTTGAGGCCGGTGGTATCGCCATCCTGCAATTGCTTGCGCAGTGCTTTCAGCTCCTCGGAGGCAGCATTTGCCGCCGCCCGGGCTTCCTCAATGATGCCCTGTGCCTCCCGCCGGGCGGCCTCCATGGCCTTCTCCTTTTCCTTGCGCAGCTGCTCCTGGTACTGCTCGCTCTGCTGCTTGATTCTGGCGGTTTCCTGCCGCAGCTTCTCCGCCTCCATGCGGGCGCTTTCCATCTGCTGCCGCTGCTGCTCCAACTGGGACAGCACATCCTCAAAATCCTTGTCGCTCTTGCCCACCAGGTCGCTGGCTTCCTTCAAAATCTCCTCGGAAAGCCCCAGCTTGCGGGAAATGGCAAAGGCATTGGACTTGCCGGGGATGCCGATGAGCAGCTTGTAGGTAGGCTGCAATGTCTCCACGTCAAATTCGCAGGAGGCATTGATAACCCCCTTGGTGCGCATGGCATAGAGCTTCAGCTCGGCATAGTGGGTGGTAGCCACCACCCGGCTGCCCATTTTGCGGCTGAACTCAATCAGCGCAATGGCAAGGGCGGCACCCTCCGCCGGGTCCGTACCGGCCCCCAGCTCATCATACAGCACCAGCGTCCGGTCGTCGCACTGCGCCACCACGTCCACAATGGTTTTCATGTGGCTGGAAAAGGTGGAAAGGCTCTGGGCAATGGACTGCTCGTCGCCAATGTCGGCCAGGATGGCATCAAAGGTAGAAAGAACGCTGCCGTCCCCCGCCGGGACATGAAGGCCGCACTCCGCCATGAGGGTCAGAAGGCCGATGGTTTTCAGGGTAACGGTTTTGCCGCCGGTGTTAGGTCCGGTAATAATCATGGTATCGAAATCAGAGCCAAGGCGCAGGGAAATGGGAACCACCTTTTTGGGGTCAATCAGCGGGTGGCGGGCATTGCGCAGCTCCACCCTGCCCTTGTCGTTCATGATGGGTGCCCAGGCGCGCATCTGGAACGCCAGCTTTGCCTTGGCAAAAATCACATCCAGCTGCACCAGCATGGTGTAGTCCAGGTTGATGTCCTCGGCGTGTGCCGCCGCCTCCGCAGACAGCTCTGCCAGAATCCGCTCAATCTCCTTTTTCTCCTTTAGCTCCAGCTCCCGCAAGGCGTTGTTGGCATTGACAGCGGACATCGGCTCCACAAAATAAGTAGAGCCGGTGGCCGACACATCATGCACCAGGCCCGGTACATCATTTTTGCACTCGGATTTCACCGGCACCACATAGCGCCCCTGGCGGATGGTAATGATGGGTTCCCGGAGGAATTTGCTGTAGGCAGGAGAGGAAATCACCTTTTGCAGACTGTCCCGAATCTTGCCGGCCTGAATGCGCATATGGCGGCGAATGTCCGCCAGCTCCGGGGAAGCGGTGTCCGCAATCTCCTCCTCGGAGAGAATGGCACCCAAAATGCGATCTTCCAGATATTTGTTGGGTGTCAGCGCACGGAACAGCTCATCCAGAACGGTTTCCTGGTCGTCCTCAGAAATGTAGCCCTTGACACTGCGGGTGCAGCGGAGAATGCCGCCGATTTGCAGCAGCTCCTTGGGCTGCAAGCTTCCCCCTCGATCTGCCCGCTCCAAGCTGGCTGACACATCGGCAGCGCTGGCAAAGGCCGGGTACCCCTTGCGGGTGCTCAGCTCGGAGGCCGCCGTGGTCTGCCCCAGCATCTGCTCCACCTCCTCCAAATCAGAGGTAGGGCGCAGCTTCAGGCAGGCTTCTTTGCCGCCCTCACTGCCGGCACAATCGGCAAGCATCGCTAACACCTGGTTCAGCTCCAGCTTTACCAGGGATTTTTCATATAGTTCAGACATGGTTCACTCCTACATTATGTAGCCCCGGGCGTATCCGCCCGGAAGCACAAGGATTTGTAAAAATCAAGCGCCGGAAAGCCCCGTTCCAGCTGGGTGGTCAAAAAGCCCTCGGTCAAAGCGGCCAGCTGCTCCAGTGCCCCATCGTCCAGACGGAAGGAAAAGAGCTTTTTGGGGTCACAGAAGCAGATGAAGCGCATGGCTTCCAGCATAGCCGGGGAAATGGGCAGCCGAATGCCCGCCGAGGCAGTGTCCCGGCAGGCGGCGCATTCCAGCAGCCCGGAGGACAGGTCAAACCGGGTTGGCATCTGACTGCCGCACACATGGCAGCCGTATAAATCCGGGGTAAAGCCCGCAATGCAGGCCGACCGCAGCTCAAACACCGCCTTCACCTGCGCCAAGGGCAATTTCAGCTCCGACAGAACATACAGGCTGTTCAGCAGCAGCGATTGCAGCTCCGGGGTGGGATAGTCCTCCTGGGACAGCACCTCGCTGACCTGGGCAAAGTAGGAAGCCAGCGACAGGCTTTCCATATCCCGGCGCAGCCCCCCAAAAAGATTCAGTACCCGCGCTTCGTTCACCGTATACTGCCCCCGGTATTCAAAAATGGTAAATTCCCCAAATACCAGCAGCTGGCATACCGCCGTCAGGGGACTGTTTTTCCGGCGCACGTTTCTGGCTTTGACGGTCAGCTTGCCATGCTTTTGGGTCAGCAGCGTCACCAGCACATCCCGGTCATTGTAATCCGTTGTTCTCAGGACAACGCCCCGAATCGTCAGGTACATTCTTCCCCTCCGTTTTTAGCGCAGCGCTGTATAGCAGGTAGGCTTCCGGCGCTCCGGTTTCCAGGAACACCGTCCAATAGTCTTTTGCATTCATATCCATCCCTCCGGGATTAGGATTTGCAAAAAGTGGGATAAATACGACTGGAAATAATTGTGAATTTACAGTATTGCTCATGCGGCGCGAAGCGCCCTTGGCTCTCCCTCTGGGAGAGCTGGCAGCCCGAACGGGCTG
>URPI01000045.1 GCA_900549705.1 uncultured Eubacteriales bacterium | reverse complement strand
CTCGCTTGCATAGCGCCTGCGGGCGCTTAAGTCAGCCCGTTCGGGCTGCCAGCTCCCCCAGAGGTGGAGCCAAGGGCGCTTCGCACCATATGCTCGTTCATGAACTTTCCTTTTTTAATATACGGAATGTGTCCCGGTAAAAATCAATGGTTCCATCCCGTTTCATCCGGCTCAGCTCCCGGGAAAGGGCGCTGCGATTGACGCAGAGAAAGTCCGCCATCTCCTCCCGGGTCATGCCCAGGGAAACCGTGTCGCCGCCCGCTGTCCTGTCCGTTAAACAGGCTAAAATCCGTTCCCGCAGGGAGGAAATGGACAGATATTCCGCCCGCTGGCGCATGGCCCAATATTTCTGGGCAATTTCCTGAATCAGATTTTCCCGCAGCCGGGCGTGGGACGGGCAGCATCGGCTGCACCCGCCCATCACCTTGGAAAAGGGCAGCAGCAGCACCGCCGCCCGCTCCGCCGCAATCACATACACCGGGCTGCCCCGGTCGGGGCTTGCCATCAGAATATCGCCCACCAGCGCCCCGGGGCGATGCCAGGAGGTCACCGCCCGGGTGCCGCCCGCCGTTACCGTCTCTGCCCGCAGCTCCCCGGAAAGCACCACCGCACAGGTATCCACCTGCTGCCCCGGATGCCACAGCACCGTATTCTTTTCATAATGCAGCACCCCGCCGCCCACGCAATGCAATAGCTGCTCTGCTTCCTGCTGGGTCATCCCGGCAAACAGGCCGCATTTTAGCAGCGCCTGCTGTTCTTCCTTTGTCATGTGTGCCTCCCGTGTTGCCAGGGCAACGGAATTTCTGCTTCCAGTATAGTATAATCCACCCATGAAGTCAATCCGGCGCTGCCGGAGAATGGAGGATTTTGTATGAAAAGAGCAATTTCTGCCCTGGTATTGTTGGCATTGGTTGCGATGCTGGCAGTTCCCGGTTTTTGCGAGACGACCGCCGTTCGGGTGGGGGCGCTGACCGGCCCCACCGCCATGGGCATGGCGCAGCTGCTGAACCAGCCGGAATATACCCCCACCATCGTGGGCGCAGCAGACGAGCTGATGCCCCGGATTTTGCAGGGCGAGGTGGACATCGCCGCCGTCCCCGCCAATCTGGCAGCCACGTTGTACCAAAAAACCAACGGGCAGGTGACGGTGCTGGCGGTGAATGTGCTGGGTGTCCTGTACATCGGGGAGCTGGGCGGCGAGACGGTGCAGACCGTGGCGGACTTAAAGGGGAAGACCCTGCTTGCCACCGGCAAGGGTGCCACACCGGAATATTTCCTGCGCTACATCCTGACCCAGAATGGGCTTGACCCGGACAAGGACGTTGCGATTCAGTGGAAAAGCGAGCCCAGCGAGGTGGTGGCGCTGCTGAACGCCAAGGGCGAGGGACTTGCCATGCTGCCCCAGCCCTATGTCACTGCCGCTGCAAATCAGCTGGGCGAGAACTTCCGCATTGCCCTGTCGGTGTCGGAGGAATGGGAGAAGCTGGAAAGCGGTTCCCGCTGCACCACCGCTGTGGTGATGGCCCGAACCGCCTTTGTGCAGGAGCACCCGGAGCAGGTGCAGGCATTTTTGGAGGCGCTGTCCCAGTCCGTTCAGTGGGTCAATGAGCAGCCCCAGGAGGCAGCGGAGCTGTGCGAACAGCTGGGCATCATCAAGGCGGGGGTTGCCAAGAAAGCCATCCCCGGCTGCAATCTGGTGTGCATCACCGGAGATGAGATGAAGCAGGCGCTGAGCGGCTGCCTGGAAGTCATTTATGACCAGAACCCCAAAGCCGTGGGCGGCAGCCTGCCCGGGGACGATTTCTATTATGGCGCAGAATAACAAAAGGAGAGGGGCTGAAAAGCTCCTCTCTGTGCTGCTGGCGCTGGCGGTCTGGCAGGGCGCAGCCATGGTGCTGCACAATCCCCTGCTGCTGGTGGGGCCGGTGGAGGCCGCCGGGAAGCTGCTGTCCCTGGCGGGGGAGCGGGAATCATGGCACGCCCTTTGGGTCAGCCTTTCCGGCATTACCCGGGGCTTTTTGATGGGCTTCGGGCTGGCATTGGTGCTGGCGGTGCTGGCAGCCCGTCTGCCGCTGGCAGAAATATTGCTGGCACCTTATATGACGGCGGTGAAAACCGTTCCGGTGGCATCCTTTATTGTGATTGCCCTGCTGTGGCTGTCCGGGCGGCGGCTGGGGACGTTTATTTCCTTTTTGATGGTGCTGCCGGTGCTGTATACCAATTTCTTGGAGGGGCTGCGAAGTGCCGACGGAAAATTGGAGGAAATGGCACAGGTGTTTCATATGTCCCTGTGGAATCGCATCCGGTGCATTTACGTCCCGGCGCTGCGCCCCTATTGTCTGTCCGCCTGTCGGGCGGCGCTGGGGCTGTGCTGGAAGGCGGGGGTTGCAGCGGAGGTGATTGGCGTATCCGGCGGGAGCATGGGCGGAATGCTGTATGATGCCAAGGTGTATTTGGAGCTGGATAGCCTGTTTGCCTGGACGGCTGCCATTGTGATGGCAAGCGTCGCCTTTGAATGGTGCTTTCTCCGGCTGATTGATTGGGTTTTCCGGTGGATTGAGGGGAAATAATGGACATTGCTGTAAATCATCTTTGGAAAAGCTACGATGGATCCCCGGTGTTGGAGGATTTTTCCTGCTCCATTCCCCGGGGCAGCTGCTGCGCCCTGCTGGCTCCCTCCGGGGCGGGAAAAACCACCCTGCTGCGGCTGCTGCTGGGCTTGGAGCAGCCGGACCGGGGGGAGATTACCGGCGTTCCCCATCGGTGCGCCGCCGTGTTTCAGGAGGATCGGCTGATTCCCGGCCTTTCGGCGGTATCCAATGTGACCATGGTAGCAGGATGCAGCCGGGAGGCGGCTGCTGCCCTCCTGTCCCGGCTGGGATTAGAGGACGAGAGCCAAAAAAAGCCTGTCCGCCTTCTTTCCGGCGGACAGGCGCAGCGGGTTTCGCTGGCTCGGGCGCTGCTGGCACCGGGGGAGCTGCTGATTCTGGATGAACCCTTTAACGGACTGGATGAGGGCAGCCGTCAGCGCTGCGCCGCCGCCATCCGGGATTACCGCCAAGGGCGTACCCTGCTGGCAGTCACCCATAACCTGGACGATTTGCCCCTGTTGGGCATAGAGAAACGCATTACATTGTAAGGCGTCTCTCCCTTATTCCCTCTTTCCTCCTACAGGAGGTCGATAACATCCTTCAGCGAATCGAACCTTGCATATGCAATTTCCAGAATCTTTTGATCCGGCTGGTCTAAGTCCGGCACAATCGATGCCATACACCCGGCGCGATAGGCGGAAAGCAGCCCGGTATAGCTGTCCTCCAATGCCAGGCAGTTCTGAGGTGCAACGCCAATGGACTGGGCACCGTACAGATAGATGTCCGGCTCCGGCTTGCCATGAGCAACCGCGTGGGCGGAGCAGATAATGGGGAAGCGGTGGTACAGGTTCAGCCGGGTCAGATGGTCCTCAATCCGGTCGGCAGGAGAGGCAGTGGTGATGGCGAAGGGAATCTTCTTTTCTTCCAACACATCCAGCAGTGCATAAACCCCCGGCTTTGCCTCGATTCCGTTTTCCTCGATGTAGGCATCCATCAGTTCAATGCGCTTGGCACGAACCTGGCTGTAGACAATGTCCGAGCCGAAAAGGCTGCTGAGATAGGCCTGCCCCGCCTCTGCGCTGAGGCTGCGCATTCCCAATGCCTGCTGATAGTTCATATTGTAGCCGTAAAAGGCACAGCCCGCTGCCCAGAACTTGGCATAGAGCTTTTCAGAGTCCAGAATCACGCCGTCCATGTCGAACAGGACACCTTCAATTTTTGTGTCCCGGGGATGCAGAATTTGATATGCCAATGAACCCACTCCTTTTCTGTTTTTTCTCATCATATCCCATTTCCGCCGCTTTTGCAAGCATTTTCCCGGGGATACCCCGGCTTCCCTTCCAGGGATGTACATCGCCATGGGCACACCCCCGCTTCCCTTATCCCTTAATGGGGCTCCACATAGCCCAAGGCACGCTGGCTGTCTCCCACGCCCTGGGTGGTGGGGTCAACCACTACGCCCAGAATGCTCAACAGAGCAAACATCGCATTCACCACTGCCAGCAGCTTGTCACCGATGTCCCCCAGGTTCAGCGCAAAGCCAAACAGGGCGGCTACAGTCTGTGCCAGCAGCAGGGCAGCCGGGATAAAGGCCAGCCAAAATGCCTTATTTCTGAGTCTTACCTTCCAGTTAATCATTTACATTCCTTCCTTTCCAAATTCAACAGCCTGTGATTGATGACCTTGATTTGTTCCTCAACCACGGGCATTCTTTTTGCAAATCCGTTGTGCTCCCGCACTTCCCGGGTCAGCTCGTCCAGCTTTGTCTCGGTAACAGCCTGATTTCTGCCGTTGGCAACCATCACCCCCAGCAGGGTGATGGCGCCGCTGATGACGGCGGCAATGATTGATTCCATCTTGCTCCCTCCTTACACCACATCCATATGCACATGGCGGCTGTCAATGGCGTAGCAGTATGCCGCCTCCGGCTGCTGCCGCACCAGCGCCAGAATCTGCGCTGCCGTCATACCGGGAATATAAAAATCCATGGCCTGCCCCAGCAGATGCCGGGAATTATACACCCCGCCCACCGCCTTGTTATGGGCAGCACAGCGCACGGTTGACGTGGGCACCATGGGTCTGCCCGCCGCCGTCCGAACGGAATCTGCCAGACGCATCAGCTTTTCCGCTGGTTCCGCTGGAAAGCCGCCGCACTGCCCGCAGGAACAGGCAATATAGGGATCGGTACGCCTGAAGTAGCGGATGTCATCCCAAAAGCTCCCGCTTTTCTTCTTTTCCGCCGTGCCCGCCACGGCCTGGATGAGCTTTTTCTGGGTGTCCGCATCCAACGTGCCGCTGGGAGGGATACCGTAATCCGCCTGGAATTGTTTGCAGGCCGCTGCACTGTTTTTTCCCCAGATGCCGTCTGCTCCGCCAGGAGCATAGCCCAGATACAGCAGCAAATGCTGCCCTTGTTTTGCTGTCATTCTATTTTCCTTTCTTACTCCTTCGTAATCACCCACTGGGTTCCCGTTCCGTCATATCGCCCCTTGCCGTCCTCCGCCGTAATCAAATGATGCAATCGGAATCTGCCCGCGCCATGGTCTGCCCCGGAAAAGATTTTGGTTCCCCGCCAATCATAAAAGTCTGCCTGATAGCTTTCCGTCTGAATCACCTCAAACGTGGCGTAGCCCATGAAGCAGTAGCTGGCATGGAGATAAATCTGGCAGTTTTCAGCGCCAATTTCAAAGGTCGTGGGCAGGGGCTGCAAGTGCTGGTCGTTCACCCGGTTATCAAACACCGCTTCCGTCACCTTCCGATACACCTGGAAGGTGGGATTCAGGATGATGTTGCCGCCCCATAACTTTGCCCCATCGGAAAGGTAGTGGGTCTTGTGCTCGTTGGATTGATAATAGATGCCGGGGGAAATGGGGCAGTTCAGAGTGAAGTAATGCCCGTTGTCAATGGGTTCGCTGCCCTCCGTCAGGCAAACCTCGCTCAGGTCAATTTCGTTGACCGGCATCCGGCAGGCCGAGGTGTACTGCCCGTTGACATCCACGGCGTGCATGGTATTGTCCGTGGTCATTTTCAGAAAGCAGTATTTCCCGTCCCGGCTGGACTCGGCGTGCCGATCCCCGCAGATGAGGCATCCGCCGCCAATGATCCAGAAGCCGCCCTCCATATTGCTCTCCACATGGATGTTATAGAATTTGTGGTTGCCGGAGTGGAGCTTCACGGCGTAGTCATAGCCGGAAATCTGCCCGCCGGTAAAGGTGCATTCCGCACAGGAGCCACCGTCCCCGGCATAGGTAATGCCGTGGGTTCCCGCCTTTTTGCTGCCAAGAATCCGGGCAAACTGAATTTGGTTCTGAAAGATGGGGTTGCCGCCGTTGGCCACCACAATGCCGTGGGCTTCCTTGCTGATAACGTCGTTCAGGGTAATCTGGTTGTACACCGTGGAATCGTTTGCTGATTGAATGGTCAGGCCAATACCGTCAGAATAAATGCGCCCAATCCGCACCCGGTTCCACCAGCCCTCCACCGTCACCGCCGTGTCCGTCCCCTTGTAGCGGATGGTGTTGATGTCTACATCCATATTCCGCCCCGCAATGCTAACCGGTTCACTGGTCTTATACCGCTTGAAGCCCCGCACCGGCAGATTCCGTTTTGCCGCCGCCTGGAGGCAGGCGTTGAGGGCGGCGGTATCGTCCGTGGAATAATCCCCCTTTGCACCGAACATCTCCGGGGTCAGATAGCCCAGCGCGTCAAACGTCAGGGCGTTTTCGCCTCCGCCATACCGGTCAATATAATCCTTGATGGAAACCCGGTAGGAAAAGCCGCTGACCGGCACGGGGAAGAAGGACACCGCCGCCGCATCCCGGGGCACATCTTCGGTTCCGGCCTGGATGGCAGCGGCGGCATCATACAGCACGGCGCACACGTCGGCATTGTGGGTTTCCCCGCCGGGGGATTGCACGTTCCACCAGATGCCGAAGGAAGCGGCATTGGCCGGGACGGTTACCCGGGTGGAAACATCCGAGCCGTTCTCGCCGCAAAAAAGGTTCTTGAACGAAATTTGCTTGCCCGCACCGTCATAAAACAGCAGCGTCACATAGATGCCGTTTTTCACCGTTGTCCCTTTCAGAAACGTCCGCAGGATGACCGTGTTTCCGGGTTGCAGTGCCCCGGGCAGGGGCAGGCGGGGAGAGCTGTCCTTGTTCACCGCAAAGGTTGCCCGCGCCGAGGCCGCGCCATCGATGTGCATCACCCGCCCGTTTTCATGCAGGGTAATGCCGTTGTAGGGGAAACTGCGGTTGAAGCCCACTTCCAGTGGAAAAAGGTTCTCCCCCAGCAATGCGTATTGGGGAAATCCGCTCATGGGTGCTTCCCCGCCGTCCGCAAACGCTGCCGTTTTCGGGGCATCCGTCACGGGGAGGTCTGCATAGTCCCATCCCCCCGCCTTCGCCACGGCAATGGTCGATGCCTCTCGGGCGGCCTGACTGGCAAGCTGCACCTTTTCCTGTAGTCCGGCGGCTTGGCTTGCGACATTTTGGCGCAGGTCTTCCAGCTTCTTTTCCGTTTCGGAGATGTCGGGCAGACGGTCGAGCTGCTCCTGGGTGCTTTCCGCCCATTCCAGCAGCTGCTGGGTCAGGAGCTGTGGCGGCGCAGGCGGTTCCGTCCCCTGCGTGCCGGAGGGCTGTACCATCGCACAGCACACCCAATTGGTGGGAATGCGCAGTGTTCCGGCGCTGTCCCAGCCATCCAGGGCAATTTCCAGCCGCCGTCCTTCCAGCAGACAGTCCCAGGGCACGGTGATGGCGGTTCCCTCCACCACTTCAAACTGGTACTCCACCTCCCCACACCGGAATTTGATGATTTTCCGCAGTCCGTCCCAGTCCCTGCTGCATTGCAGCGTCACGGGAATGCCCACTGCGCCGGCAGTGACGATTCCCTCGGTTTTGCCCCAGGCCGCCGCCCCCTGGGCAAGAATCTGAATGCTTGTCATTCGCTCTCTCCTTTCCATGATTTTGATTCCAGCGCCGCTTTCACCAGCGCATCCACATACGCCTTGGTGGCGGCATCCTGAGCTTCCGTGGGGTCTGCCAGATTGCGGATGCCGTGCTCTGCCATGTCCAGCTGCAAGCCCACGCTGAGTGTTTCTTCCTTGATCGCCCGCATTCCGATGCCCACCGCCTTCTCCGTCCGGGAAAAGTCCAGCAGGGCAAAGGCCACCGGCACGAAGGCACTCTGGCTGCTCACCGTCACAAAGCTGTCCGTCACGCACACGGCGCAGTCATAGCCGCTGTCCGCCCCGGCGGGCAGCACCACCGTCCCGGCCACTTCAAACAGCCCTGCATAATCCGGCAGCGGCACACTGCGGGTCTGCCCGCCGCCATGCTCCCGGCAGACGGCCTGATAGGCCGCACTTCCCCCGGACACAGGTGTTACCCGCGCTCCAAACTGCAAGCAGAGCCACGTTCCGTCCGGCTGTGCTGCCCCATCCGCGCCGCAGCGGAAAGCTCCTGTGATCTGCACCCGGGGAACTTCATAGGGCAGTACGGTGATGTGCTGCACCACCCGGGTGCTGCGTCCCCGGCTGTCCGTGGCCGTCACGGCAATTTCCACATCGCCGCTGCGTTCCAAAGTAAACCCGCACTGCGCTCCCGTGCCGGTCAGCCCACCGCACTGCACGGCAATATCCCGAATGGAAGCCCCGCAGCTGCCCTGCGCCTGGGTTTTCACCAGCGCTCGGCTCTGCCCCTGGATATAGCCGCCGTATTGGCCGGAATACCCCAGAGGATCCTCCACCGTCACCGTCAGGGTGGGGACAATGTCCGCCGGAATTTCCAGATTCAGCGCAGTGGCAGACGTGCCCACCGGCTCCTCCCCGCAGAAGGTTTGCACCGTGAACGTCACGCTCACCGCCGTGCCCGCCGTCTGCTGCTCCGCCAGGGAAATCGGCGGTGTCCAGGATAGCTGCGTCTCCCGGATTTTCTCCGCCACCACCCCATGCGCTTCGCCGCACTTCCAGAAAATACTGTCCCGGAAATCTGCCGCAGCACGGGTCAGCTGAAGACGTACCGGCTCCCCCAGACAATTTCCCCGGGCATAAAGCGCCGTGACGCGGGGAATCCGGGGCAGGGAGGCAGAACCGGTATAACGCAGACTGTTCAAATAGCGTTGGCTGGTGGTGTACAGGTCAAAGCTAACGGTAATGTCGGCCTCCATGGTGCCGTCACTGCGGTGGCTGACCTCCACATCCCGGCAGCTGTAGCCGCTCCAGGTTCCAACGCCTCCGCCATCCCACCCGCTGTAAAAGGTCAGGGCGCAGCTTTGGGTGTTGTTCAGAATCATGTTGGCCGCCAGCATCCCGCCCAGGCGGATTTCACCCAGCACCCAGCAGTTGCCCACGTTGGTTCCGTCAGGATTGCGCAGCTCCAGCTTTGTCACCCGCACGGTGGAGGTATTGTTCACCACATCCCCCTGCACCTCCAACGTCACGCGGCAATAGGGATTGATTGTCACAACCATGCCGCCACCCCCTTATTTCTTCTTGGGGTACAGCTTGCCGGAAGCGGCACTCAATGCCCCCAGCACGGAACCAAGCACTCCTAAAGCGCCGGTAGCCTTCCTGTCCGTTTTACCCGTGTCCGTTTTCTTGCCGCCGTTGCTGCCGGAAGAATAGCTGTAGCTGACGGAGGGAGCGCTGTACCGGGGGTGCTTATCGTCCCATTCCTGGTCGTAGCGGCGCTTGTTTTCGTCAAAGTCCTGCTGCCACTTCCAGTCGGCAATCTCGTCCCGCCAAGCACTGTAATCCTGCTCCTTGGTGTCGGTGTACTGCTGCATCAGTCGGTCGGCCTCTGCCTGCCATGCGTTCAGGGAATCGGTGTAGCGGCGGTATGCCTGATTTTCCGCATCCCCCAGCAGCCGATAACGATCCTGCAAGCCCTGGGCACGGAGCTGATACTGCTCCATGGCGAGGCGGTACAGCGCCGGGATTTTGTCGCCCAGCGCATCAATCTGCTGGGCATAGGCCTGCTGCCCCACGCTCTGGGCATAGGAGCTGCCATAGCCCCCGGTGAGGGCGGCGGCACGCCCCATGGTATCCTCCATGGCACGCTGCCCGTTTTTCACCGCCTGATTGCGGTACTGCCGATACAGGGCATCGCCGTTGAGCCGGTACTGAAAATCCTCCTGATTGAGAATTTTCTCCATGGCATCCCGCAGCGCCCCTTCATATTCCGATACATACTGGTCGGGCTTTTTCTGCCCATGCTCCTCCATCTTCTTTTTTGCATCGGTCACAGCGGAGGATGCTTTGTATTCCTTTTTTGCCATTGTGTTCCTTTCCTTTGTTTATGGTTACCTTACCGGCACGAAGTGCCCTTGGCTCCACCTCTGGGGGAGCTGCTGAGCGCAGCGAAGCTGAGGGGGTGTACCCCATTGAATGGTACAAGCTCGTAATTCTGCCCCGCCCCTGTAGGGGGCGCCAACCTGGCGACCCGCCACTTCCGGAACAACTGGGTACGTTGCACGGAAGCAGCTGCCGCTACCTCCCCTTGGCTTCCCCCGGGGGGAAGCTGGATTTTTTATTAACCGGCGCTTCGGAACCGGTTGATAAAAAAGACTGATGAGGGGCGGCGACAGGTTGGTAAATGAATGCAGCTGGATGAAGGGCGTATGTTCTGGTTTTCTCCGCTCAACAGGGAAATCTATAACTTTTAGCCATCGCCACCCCTCATCAGTCACGACAAAATATCGGTTCCGAGATACCGATATTTCATCGTGACAGCTTCCCCCCGGGGGAAGCCAAGAACTCAGAAACCATTAGACATTACCATCCAACAAAGCACTCTGTTGCGTTTGCGTCTGGTCACCATCCTGAATTTCCTTCCCCTACCGCAAACTCAAATGCCCGTCCTGCCCCACCTGCCAGGTGTATTCCCCCATCTGGACGTGGGGAACGGACAAGCGCCCGGCGGAAACCTCTGCAATCTCCGCTGCCGTCACATATAGGCGGTGGTTGCTGACATAGGCCACTTCAATTTCATTGCTGTCATAAAACGACAGCTTCTCCGCCGTCAGCCGGGCATAGCGCCGGAAGCGGATGATGCCCTCCTCCCGCTCCTGCTGCCCGATTTCCACGCCGTAAATCCCGTCGGCAATTTCGCCGGTGCGAATGCTGGCGTTTACCTCCCGGACGGCGCTGCCCAGCCCCGCCACCGTGCTTTCCAGCTGCTGCACATTCTGGAAGGTCTGCTTCAACTCCCGGGAGTTGGCTTCCAGGGTCTGGCTGGTCTCCTGGCAGTAGGTGCCGAACTGGCTCACCGCCACATATTTTCCTTCCAACCGCTTGCCCACCTGCTGTTCCAGCACCTGAGTCACCTGGGCGCTTTTCAGAATCAGGGCTTTCAGCTGGCGCAGGGTTTCCTGCCGCTGCTGCTCCTGCTGCCGGGGCGGAAGCGGAGCGGCTGCCGTTTCCGGGCTGCCCCCCTGCACCGCGTCAAAGGCAAATTGCAGCTGCTGCGCCAGCGCAGTCAGATACCGCTGGAGCTGTCCCAGCTGCTCCTGGGGCGTGCCGCCGGTGAGCTGGGGCGGGCGAATTTCAATGCCGGTCACAGTACATCACTCCCCCGCTCCATGGTCTTGGTGATGCAGCTGAGCCGCATAAAGCCGGTGCCTGCCAACCGCAGCCGCAGTCGGTCACAGCGGCGCACCGCCACCGGCAAATTAAAGCACTGTCCGGCGCTGCCATACACCGTGGCAACAGGTGTCCAGAAGTCGTCCCCGTCATATTGCACCCACACCGTTGCCTGCTGTTCCAGCTCCAGCCGCAGGTTCAGCCGGGTCAGTGTCTTGCTGTCCGGGGTCAGGGTGCCCAGCATTCCGGTTTCCAGCATCCAGGAAATTTCCTCCTCCGGCTGCCCTCTGCCCATGACACTGATGATTTGCCCCGCCCCGTTGACAAAGAACAGATCGTCCCGGCAGGTGCAGAACCAGCGCACCCGGGTGTCATCCTCCCGGTGCCACAGCCCTCGGGCGGTGTCATACACCCATAGCCGCCCGGTGGTCTCCTCCTCCTGGATGCACAGGTAGTATTTGTCTCCCAGTGCCCCGGCGGCAGCCCGGGTGCAGGGCATAACCCCCAGCTTCTGGCTCACCATCACCGGCACCGCCCCGTCATAGGCGCAGACCCCGGTGGGGGACTTGTAATAGAGCATTTGCCCCACCCGTGCCAGACTCTGGCTGCATCCCTGCTGCACGCCGGGACAGGGGGTGGTTTGCAGTCGGAAGGTGGCAGGGGTGCTGCCATAGAGCCTGTGGATGCAGTCCTCCCGGAAAAACACCGGGTAGCCCAGGTGCTGCACCGCCCCGGTAAAGGGGCCATCTGCGCCCAGACTGACGCAATAGCTGTCGGTGCTGACCCCCTGGAAGCAGTTCCAGTTCCGGAAATCTCCCAGCTTGCTGGCGTAGATTTCGTTGACCACTGCCCCCGCCCGGTTCAGTCCGTACCGGCAGCCCCACAGTCGGTTGCCGCATTCCATGACCATGTCCATCAGGGGCAGATACCGCCCCACCGTCACCGGGGTATCCAGGCTGGTTTCCCGTTCCAGCAGCCCCGGCACCGTCACATAGTCCCTGCCGCAGTCTGCAATCACCCCGCTGGTCACCACCCCCGCCGGTACGCCCGTCAGCTGTACCCCGTCCCCCGGGCGGAAGGACACGCCCATGTTGGGGCAGGAGATACGCACCAGGGTATTGTCCACGCTGACCCACATTCCCGTTCCGGCAGACCATTGCAGCAGCGCCCCCGCCCCGGAGGTGTCCAGCCACAGCGCCCCGTTTTCCGGCTTTTCCGGCTCCTCCGGCTGGGTGTAGGCGGGAATCAGGGGCTTTCCGTCCCCGTCCACCGGGGTGAATTTCACCGTCCCGGCGGAGGTGAACTCCGCTTCCAGATTGCCGAAATCCGAGAGGTCTGCGGTGTTAATGTACTTTTTGTCCGGGAAAATAATCACATATGCCCCCATGGACACCAGCTGCTTGGGGCTGTCCGTCAGATGCAGCTCGGTTTCATAGCCGTTCATCACAAATTTGCTGCCATCCACCCAGCAAAGACTGTCCTTTGCCAATAGCCCATTGCATTTTTGCGGGGCAGCATAGACCCCTCGCTTCCGCCGGGTGGCAATCAGGGGGAACTGGTCACCGGTGCAGTTTTTCATGGCTGCAAACTCCCCCTCGGCGATCCTCGCCCCGGCATGATAGCCGCCGAAGGAGGTCACATTTTCCCGGCTCACATTCCCCTGCTTCAAGGTGGGAATCTGCATCCCCATCCCTCCTTAAAAGAACTTTCGCCGCCCGCCCCTGGGAGCATCCCGGCGGAGGGTGTTGGCGTATTCCTGCCACAGCGCCGCAAACAGCCCCATGGCATTGTTGAATTTCAGATATTCCTGGTTGGCGTAGTGCACCTGGGCTTCCAGGTAGTGGGTGTAGATGCCCTCATAGGGCTTGGGAATCAGCAGCACAGTGTCCGCTTTCATGTCTTCCGGGGGCACATTTTTGCCGCAGCGGCTCCATAGCGCCCGCACCTCCGCTTCCACCTGGCTGAGCCACAGCAGCTTGTCCGTCAGGGAAAACACATTGTGCTGCTTGCCGTCCACCCAGGAAACTGCATCCAGGGCGGTCATGCCAGCTCCCTCTTTTCCAGCTGTGCCAGAGGGGCGGCGGCCTGGTTTTCAAATTCCAGTGCCTGCGCCAGCATTTTTTCCTGCCGCTCCAAGACCTTCACCACGTTCCAGGGCACTTCCACCTCGATGCCCCGCTGGAGCAGCCAGCTGCGCCCGTTGATGCCCACAAATACGTCCTCTTTTTCGCTGCGTGTCAGCGGCAGCTTGATTGTTACTGTTTTTTCCATGGTCATTCTCCTTATTTACATATTGTATTTCCCGGTGCGGGGCACCCTTTGCTCCGCCCCTGTAGGGGTCGCCAATTTGGCGACCCGCTGGCACGAAGTGCCCTTGGCTCCACCTCTGGGGGAGCTGTCAGCCCAAATGGGCTGACTGAGGGGGTGCGCTACGTTGAATGGCACCAGATTCCGGCTTGCACCCCTTGGCTTCCCCCGGGGGGAAGCTGGATTTTTTATCAAGCGGCACTTCGGAACCGGTTGATAAAAAAGCCTGATGAGGGGTGGCGACAGGTTGGTAAATGAGTGCAGCTGGATGAGTGGTAGAGTTTCAGTTTTCTCCATTCAACGTGCTACTGTGGAGATTTTAAGCGCTCGCCACCCCTCATCAGCCAGCCTTGCCGGTTCCGA
>URPI01000044.1 GCA_900549705.1 uncultured Eubacteriales bacterium | reverse complement strand
TTCCCCCCGGGGGAAGCCAAGGGGTGCTAACTTTTAGCGTGTACGCTCTACTACAGAGCGTGTGCGAACCGGTTCCTGGGCAGTACCGAACCGGGCGGGTCAGGGAACCAATGTATTGGTACAAGCCCTGTGCGTTATTGTCCGGCGGCACTGCCGCCCGGGCGGGTTAGGGAACTACCGTATTCGTACAATGTTCGTAGCGTCATTAAAAAAACCGCCTGCGGGAAAACAGGCGGCCTTTTGGATTTATCGTGTTTCTCTGGAAGACAGGTATTTGCGCACCATCAGTGCCACCTTAAACACAATGGCATGGTCAAACTGACGCAGGTCCAGACCGGTCAGCTTCTTGATTTTTTCAAGACGGTACACCAGGGTATTGCGGTGAACAAAGAGCTTGCGGGAGGTTTCGGAGACATTCAGGTTGTTCTCGAAGAACTTGTTGATGGTAAACAGTGTCTCCTGGTCGAGAGAATCGATAGAGTTCTTCTTGAACACTTCGCACAGGAAAATCTCACACAGGGTGGTGGGCAGCTGGTAAATCAGGCGGCCAATGCCCAGATTCTCATAGTGCATGATGGTTTTTTCGGTGTCAAACACCTTGCCCACTTCAATGGCTGTCTGGGCTTCTTTGTAAGAATCGGCCAGCTCCCGCAGATGCTCGGCCACGGTGCCAATGCCAATCACCGTCTTGATGCGCAGCTCGGTTTTCATGGTGCTTTCCAGCTGGAGGGCAATTTTTTCCAAATCCTCGCTGGTGGTGGCAGGGGTAATCTGCTTGACAATGGCCACATCGGCTTCGTTGACGCTGATGACAAAATCCTGCATATTGTCGGGGAACAGCGCTGAAAGCACATCCACCGTGGCAACATCGTTGTGCCCGACCTGACGCACCAGGAACACGGCGCGAGGCGCATCGGTGGCAAAATGGAGCTCCTTTGCCCGGATATAGATATCACCGGGCAGGATGTTATCCATAATAATATTCTTGACAAAGGTGCCCCGGTCGTGCTTCTCCTCATAGAAGCCCTTGGCATCGCTCAAGGCAATATAAGCCATGGCGCAGAAATTCTTGGCCAGCTCGTCATCCCCGCTGCAAAACACGGCATACTCAAAATAATTGGAATTGCCCACAATGGCCTTGAAGCACTTCTGGGCGAAGGTGGCGACGGACTCACCCGCTGCTGCAACCTTTAGCGCAGCATCACCCCACCGTTCCCCCAACAGGGCGGCATCGGTACAGGAAACAACCGTGCCTTCGGTGTCGATGACACCGAAGGTATAGCCGGGAATTTCTTTCAGACGGACAATAACATTTTGAAAAACGCTGTTAGACATATTGCTGCCTCCTTCGTATCTCGCATAAAAGCATAATACATAAAAACGTTACGATTAGTATACACGCTTTTTGCGTATTTTGCAAGAGCCATTTGACATTTTATTGCAAAAACTTACACGGTTTTTATGTATTATTCCGAGAGCGACAAAATCCGCCCCTTAAAATTCCCCTTTTCTCTACAGCAATATGCCAGGAGTACCAGAGAAACAGCCAAAAATCAAGCAGATTTTGGATAATATTCCCAGTGACCTTTTCGGATTTATTCCGCCAGACCGGCGGATTCCTCCAATTCCCGGATTTCCCGGGCGTTCAATTCCCGGACGCATCCTCTGGGCAAATTGCCCAGGGTCAGTGCCCCCTCCTGACGGCGCTCCAGGTAAGCAACCGTCATGCCGCGGGATGCCATCATCCGGCGCACCTGATGGTATTTCCCCTCGCACACCGTCACCAGGCTCTCACCTTTTCCCAGAGGGGTCAAAACAGCACTGCGGCACACCGTTCCGTCTGCCAGTACCAGCCCCCGGCAGAATGCCTCCACGTCTGCCTCCGTGGCACTGCCCTCATGGCGGGCATAATAGATTTTGGGCACTTCCTTTTTGGGGGAAATCAGCCGGTGCAGCAGTTCTCCGTCGTTGGTAAACAGCAGCAGTCCCTCGGTGGCCTTGTCCAGCCGCCCCACCGGCTTCAGGTCAAGATGCCGGATTTCCGGGGGCAGCAGCTCCATCACCGTTTTTTCCACCGGATCCTCTGTGGCGGTGACGTACCCCTCCGGCTTGTTCATCAGGAACACCGCGCGGCATTGTCCCCGCAGGGCGCTTCCGTCCAGCATGACCTCATTTTTTGCCGGGTCAATCTTCCGGCTGCCGTCCTTTTCAGGCTTTCCGTCCACCGTTACCCGCCCGGCCTTCAGAATCAGCTTGACCTGGCTGCGGGTGCCTGCCCCGCTGTCACACAAAAATTTATCCAGTCGCTCCATTTGATGCTCCTTCTCTGTGCCGTTCTATCCCCCCATCGGAACGCATATGGTGCAGTAACCAATCTTTCAGGAGGGGACGAACATGATGATACTGACCGCGAAGGTCGATTTCAAAAAACTAATGGTGATTTTGCTGGCCGCTGCCGCCGTGCTGCTGGCAGTCATCCTGCTGTTTGGCGGCAAAGAAACCGCCTCCACCCGAACCTCTGCCGTCTTTGCCAATGACGACCGGGTAAAGTTTTTAGAGGGCTTCGGCTGGGCGGTTACGCCTGCCCCCAAGGAATCCACCCAGGTACGGATTCCGACAGAAAGCGGCGAAATGTTCCGGCGCTATAATGCCCTGCAAAAAGGGCAGGGCTACGACCTGACCAAATTCTCTGGCCGGAAGGTCATGCGCTATGTCTATGAAATTACCAATTTCCCCGGAGCAACCGAGCCGGTTTACGCCACCGTACTGGTTTACAAAAACAAGGTCATCGGCGGTGACGTGACGGACACCTCCGCCAAGGGGAAAATCCGGGGCTTCCAGATGCCCCCGGCTGCTGCCGCACCCACAACCCCCGCAACAACGCCGACAACGCCCACAATGCCCACAATGCCCACAATGCCCACAATGCCGGAGTAAGGGACGACAGATTCTTCGCCGTAGGGGAGGCTCTTAGCCTCCCGAAGCTGACGCAGCAGAGCGGTTCGTTGAAAGGAAATAGCCAACGTCTCTTGAGTTCTTGGCTTCCCCCGAGGGGAAGCTGTCACGATGAAATATCGGCACTTCAGAACCGATATTTTGTCGTGACTGATGAGGGGTTGCGATAGCTAAAAGTTTCAAATCTCCCGGATGAATGGTAAAACCCGGAACATCTGCCATTCATCTAGCTGCATTCGTGAACCAGCCTGTCGCCACCCCTCATCAGCCTCGCTACGCTCAGCAGCTTCCCCCCGGGGGAAGCCAAGAGGAGGTTGCAGGAGCTGGCACCATTCAATTTACCCATCTGTTCCGGAAACAGCAGGCGGATTCGAGCCGCCCCTACGGGTGCAGAGAGAAACCGGTGGTGCGATGTGTCATGAACTCCCATAAAATATTATCATACAATCCCCCACTTGACAAGCGCCCCAAAGTATGCTATCTTGAAGTCACAACTGAACAGTATCTTCAGGGCGGGGCGAAATTCCCCACCGGCGGTAACAGTCCGCGAACGCATTTGCGCCGAATCGGTGAAATTCCGATACCGACAGTATAGTCTGGATGGAAGAAGATGCGCAAAGTGTTTTTGCGTTTATTTTCGCCCTCTGAGTGTATGCTCAGAGGGAATTTTTTTACCAGAGGTGTTAGAAAAATGAACAAATTTATTCAGGATGTCTCCAATAACCTGAGCTTCGTGCTCATCTGCGCAGTCATTGTCGCCGCCATTGGCATTGCCGCTCACCTGACCGAAAGGCTGCTGCCCGAAAGAAGAAAGGTCACCCCCGCCCGCCGGGTCAGCATCATCGGCATCTGCGCCGCTCTGGCCACGGTGCTTCATATGCTGGACTTCCCCCTGCCCTTCCTGGCTCCCACCTTCTATAAGCTGGACTTCTCCGAGGTTCCCGTGCTGCTTGCCGGTTTTTACCTTGGACCCAGCGCCACCGTGGCCTGCGAGGGCATCAAGATTCTGCTGAAGCTGCTGCTCAAGGGCACTTCCACCGCCTTTGTGGGTGACTTTGCAAACTTTGTGGTCGGCTGCTTCTTCGTGCTGCCCGCCACCCTCATCTATCACCTGCACAAGTCAAAGCGCAGTGCCATTGTGGGTCTGACCGTCGGCACGGTCTGCATGGCGGTATTCGGCAGCGCTTTCAACGCCGTGTACCTGCTGCCCAAGTTCTCCGAGCTGTTCCATATGCCCCTGGACAGCATCATTGCCATGGGCACCAGCATTTTCCCCGGCGTGAACAATGTGAGCACCTTTGTGTTCTTCTGCGTGGCTCCCCTGAATGTGGTGAAGGGCGTTGTGGTTTCTCTGCTGACCATGCTGCTGTATAAGCACGTGGCCGCCCCGCTGTTCAATATCAAAAAATAAAAAAATTCATTAAGCGGTACGAAGGTGGGAAACGCCCCATTTTCGTACCGCTCTTTTTTATTATCCGGCGCAAAGCGCCCTCGGCCATTATCCCACCGGAAAGCCGGGAAGCTCCAGTCCCATCTGCGCTTTCCAGCGCAGCACACGCTCCACCGCTTCGTTCAGCACCGTCTCCGGGATTCTCCCGCTGCGGCACGCCTTTAAGACCGCGCTGTACTGCGTTTCAAATTCCGTGGAGCACAGCAGGTCGTTGCCTGCCAGTACCGCCAGTACCGCCGCCTCCTCCGTACCATACTGCGCCGCAATGGCATCCATGGACAGGTCATCCGTGATGATAACGCCGCCGAAGTTCATGGCAAGCCGCAGATAGTAATTCATGGGCTGGGACAGGCTTGCCGGGTACTCCCGGTCGATGGCCTCCACAATGGTGTGACTGACCAGGATTGCCCCGCCCCCGGCGGAGATCCCCGCGAAGAAAGGCTGCATATCCTCCGTTTCCAACGTCTCCAGGCTGCGGCTGTCCCGGGCAATGCCTGTGTGGGTATCGGCATTGTTGCCATAACCGGGAAAATGCTTCATCACCGCCGCCACGCCGAAGCGCCCCATGGTCTGGATGCTGTCCGTCACAAACTCCCCTGTCACCGCCGGGGACTGCCCCAGAGAGCGGCGATACATAAACGCACCGGGGTTTGTTGTCATGTCGCACACCGGTGCCAGATTCACATTGATGCCCAGCCCGGAAAGGAGCTGAGCCTTTTCCGCCTCAGTGTTGTGTATCAATTCCAGCCCGCCCTTGGTGTACAGCTCCCGGGGAGACGGGAACGGATAGGCGCGGAATGCCTTGTGACTGCTGACCCGGTTGACCGTTCCGCCCTCCTCGTCCACCGCAATCAGCAGTGGGATGTCGGAAACACCTTGGTAGCCCGCGATTTTTTGCGCCATGGATGACGGAGTCTCTCCCTCGAAGTCCCGGTCAAACAGCACAAATCCGCCCAGGTGGTACTGCCGCACCGCCTCCGCTGCTCCCGTTTCCGGGCAGCGGGCAAGGAAAATCTGCCCCACCTTCTGCTCCATGGTAAGGGAGTCCATCAGTTCCTCCATGGGGTCGCCTGTGGGCATCGGCTCCGTTTTCCAATCGGATGTTTCCTGCCGGGCTGCCGCTTCATCTGCGGCGGAGGCCGGTGCTCTGTTCTGTACCGTCAAAATCAGCAGCGCCGTCACGGCGCACACAACCGTCACCGCTGCCGCCCATAACCGCTGCCTCATCGTACTTCCGACTCCATGCCGCACTGGGTAATCCGGCGGCGCAGCCAGTTGCCCTTAAAATAGACCACCAGGAACACCGCTGCCGCCAGTGCCCAGCTGAGGGGATAGCTGAGGGTCAGGGTTTTCAGGCTGTGCCAGTGGCGTACCGCCGTCATCAGCCACACCACCCGGAACAGGCACACGCAGGAGCCGGTAATCAGGGTGGGCATCAGGGAATTGCCCACGCCCCGCATGGTTCCGGCAAACACCTCGATGGGCATAAACAAAAATTCATAGGGCATGATAGAGAGCATCACCATGCCGCCCACTGCAATTACCTCCGGGTTATCGGTGTAGATACCCAGGATGGGGGTGCGGAATGCCAGCAGCAGGGCATCCAATGCCGCCACCATCACCACACCCATGGCAAGGCAGGTCCAGGTACCCTTGCGGATGCGGCTGTATTTCTGTGCGCCGAAATTCTGACCCACGAAGGTGGTGATGGACACGCCGAAGGCACCGGTGACCATCCAGGTAAGGGCATCGGTTTTTCCATGCGCCGTCCAGGCCGCCATGGTGATGTCGCCAAAGGAATTGATGCCGGACTGAATGAGGATATTGGAAAAATCAAAGGTTACAAACTGCAAGCCTGCCGGGATGCCAATGTGCAGAATCCGCCCCAGAAGACTGCGCTCAATGCGGAGTTTCCGAAGCTCCAGTCGGTCTTCCTTCTGCCGCAGCAGCACCACGATGGGAAGCACCGCACTGATCATCTGGGAAAGCACCGTTGCCAGCGCCGCACCGGCAACACCCATATGCAGCACCGCCACAAACAGCAAATCCAGCACCACGTTCAGAATGCAGGTCACCATCAAAAAGAGCATGGGGCGCTTGGAATCACCCATGGCACGCAGAATGCCCGCACCCATGTTATAGACCACCGTACCAATAGAACCGGCAAAGTAAATGCGCAGGTAGGTGGTGGCATCAGCCATGCAGTTTTCCGGTGTCCCCATCCACCCCATCACCCGGCCACCGAGGCAGATTCCAATCGCCGTGAGCATGACACCCAGCACCAGCGACAGCGCCACACCGGTATGGATGGAATCCGACACACCCTTGCGGTCCCCCGCCCCGTAGGCCTGGGAAAGCACCACGGTGGCACCGGAACTGACACCGATAAAAAAGCCGTTGACCATGCTCACCAGCGGGCCGGTGGCCCCCACCGCCGCCAGCGCTTCGGTGCCCACCAGACGGCCAACGATGATGGTATCCACCGTGTTGTACATCTGCTGAAAAAATGTTCCCATCAGGATTGGAAAAAAGAAAATCAGCAGCTGTTTCCAAATCACACCCTCGGTAATCTGCTGCCTTTCGCGTGTTTCCATTGTTTCAAAGTCCCCCTTTTGTTTTCACCAGGATTCTACCACGTTCCCGCCCAAATGTCCATTCTTAATTGCGCTACGCACTTTTATACGAATACGTCACTGCCCTAACCCGCCCGGTAACGTTTTTCGGTGGAAACCAGAAGCGGGTAAGGGCTGTTAAGTAAACGGCACAAAACGGTTTTTGAGCGGTAACGAACCGGGCATGTCAGGGAACCCATGGATAGGTACAAGGTTCGCAGCGTCATCGGGTGTGGCTCTGCCACAATCATAACCATCCGGCTCTCCGAATAAACTAAAACAGCACACAGCATCGGAGGTCAGGACATGACAGCGCAAATGGAAAAACGAGCCTGTGAATTGGCTGTGTACATCATCGAAACCGAGGCAACCGTCCGCATGGCGGCGCAGCACTTCGGTGTTTCCAAATCCACCGTACACAAGGATATTGCTTTTCGGCTGCGGCAGCTGAACCCCGCCCTTTACCATGCTGCCCGCGCCGTGCTGGATAAGAACAAGCAGGAACGTCACATCCGCGGCGGACTGGCAACCAAGCGAAAATACGCCAGACTGTAAATGACGCAAAAAGCTGTGAGGCAACGCACTATCGCATTGCCTCACAGCTTTTCCGTTTGAGATTAAAGAACCTTGCTGAGAAAATCGATGGTTCTTGGCTGCTTGGGATGGTTGATTACCTCATCCGGGGTGCCCTCCTCTACGATATAGCCGCCCTCCATGAAAATGACCCGGCTGGCCACCTCTCTTGCAAAGCCGATTTCATGGGTAACCACCACCATGGTCATGCCATCCGCCGCCAGCTGCTTCATCACCTGGAGCACCTCGCCCACCATCTCCGGGTCAAGGGCGGAGGTTGGCTCATCAAACAGCATAATGTCGGGATTCATGGCCAATGCCCGGGCAATGGCCACCCGCTGCTTCTGTCCGCCGGAAAGCTGCGCAGGGTACGCAGAGGCCTTGTCCAGCAACCCCACCCGGTCAAGCAGCCGCAGCGCCCGCTCCTTCGCTTCCGGCTTGGTAGCCTTCCGCAAATCCACGGGAGCCAGCATCATATTGCCCATAACATCCAGATTGTTGAACAGGTTGAAATGCTGGAATACCATGCCGACGGTTTCCCGCACCTTATTGATGTTGGTTTTCTTGTCGGTCAGGTCATGGCCGTCCACAATCACCTCGCCGCCGTTGCTTTCCTCCAGCCGGTTCAGACAGCGCAAAAGGGTGGATTTTCCGCTTCCAGAGGGGCCAAGGATAACAACCACCTCGCCCTCACAAATATCCATGGACACATCCTTCAAGACCTCCAGCTTTCCGAAGTTCTTTTTCAGGTGGGACACATGGATTTTCACATTCTCCTTATTCACGCCCACGGTTCAATCTCCTTTCCAGCCGCTTTGCCAGCCGGGACAGCAGCGTAATGACGATGAGGTACATAATGCCCACAATTGCCCACACCTCGAAGGCACGCCAGGTATTGGCAACCACGTTCTTTGCCGTATTCACCAGCTCCGGGAAGCCGATGACAGACAAAATGGAGGTATCCTTCAGGGTGATGATAAACTGATTGATAATGCTGGGAATCATCGTCCGAATGGCCTGGGGCAGCACCACACGCACCATGGCGCGCCAATAAGGCAGACCCAGAGAGCGGGCTGCCTCCATCTGACCAGGGTCAACGCTTTGAATACCGGCGCGGATAATCTCCGCCATATAGGCACCGCAGTTCAGCGCCAGCGCAACCGTACCGGCCTGAAGCGCCGAAAGGGTGAACTTTGCACCGGTGAAAATTTCATTGATGAGCTGGGGCACACCAAAATAAATCATGAACGCCAGCACAATCATGGGAACGCCGCGGATTATGTCCACGAAGATGGTGGAGACGGCATTGCACGCCCGATTTTTCACCACGCTGAGCAGACCGAAAATCAAGCCCAGAATGCAGGCAAAAAACAGGCCGCACAGCGCCAGCAGCAGCGTCTGCCCCATGGCGCGCAGCAGCAGGCTGCCATAGGTAGAGAGAATGTGAATCACACGCAGAACCCCTTTTCAAACAGAATAATAAGCAGGGGACGCCCACAGGCGTCCCCTACCGGCAGGTCTTATGGAAGATTATTAACCCAGATACTTGGCAAGAATCTTGTCATAGGTGCCGTTGGCCTTGATGTTCGCCAGGCCGGCATTGAACATATCCAGCAGCTCCTGGTTTGCGCTGTTGAAAATGGCAAAGCCATAGTCACCGCCAGCATTTGCGGTGCTGTCCAGCACCTTCAATGCCAGGCCGCCATCCTTGATGGAAGCCTGCATAATGGGGGTATCCTCAAAGCAGGCAACACACTGGCCGCCAACAACTGCCTGATACATGGTGGGAGAATCCTCGAAGTAGACCAGGTTGAAGCCGTACTCATCCTTCAGGCTCTCTGCGTAAGCAGCGCCCTGGGTGCCGGTCTTGACGGCAACATCCTTGCCCTTCAAATCACCGAAGCCGGTAATGTCGGAATCAGCGGCAACGGTCATGCTCTGGGTTGCGGTGTAGTAGCCATCGGAGAACAGCCAGCCGCTCTCCTTCCGCTTATCGGTAATGGAGGCACCGGCAATCATGCCGTCCGCCTGGCCGGCCTGGCACGCGGCAATGGCGGCATCCCAGCCCAGGCTCTTGAGCTCATACTCAAACTTCTGGTCAGCGGCAACGGCTGCCAGAATATCCACATCGATACCCACGAAATTGCCGGAGGCATCGGTATACTCAAAGGGCTTAAAAACAGTATCCGTGGCAACAACCCACTTCTTGGCGGATGCAGCCTGGGTCTCCTTGGGCTTCTCGTTGCTGCCACAGGCAGCCAGGGACAGAACCATTACAGCAGCAAGACACAGTGCAAAAAACTTTTTCATAAAATGACATCCTTTCCTTTTGATTATCCAAAATTGGATTCCACCCAGCGGGTAGCGACAATAAAGCGGGTGCATTTTGCAATTCCGCTTTATTTATCTTGCAAATATATTAGCACTGTCACCCGCAGATGTCAACGCAAGAAAAAGACATTTGTCCACATTCGATGGATTTAACAAAAATTCAAATCATTTCGGCAGCTTGCTTGAGCAATTGGTATGCTTTTTCCAGCCCCAGCGTGCTGGTACACAGGGTCAGGTCATAGTTGCGGCTGTCCCCATAGGTGCGCCCCGTCATTTTCTCGCAATAGGCGCGGCGGGCGCGATCCGCCGTATCCATGTCGGATTCCAGCACGTTCCAAGGGGCATCCGGCATCTCCTGCCGCATCAGCAGCAGCCGCCAGCTCCGGTCTGCATGGACAAATACCCGCAGGCAGTGGTCATATTCCTTCAGGATATAGTCCGCATTCCGGCCAACGATGACGCAGCTTTCCTTGTCCGCCAGCTCCCGGATGGCGTGAACCTGCGCATTCCACAGCTCCTCCCCCAAGGGCTTGCTATAGAAATTAAACAGGCTTTGGGTAAATCCAAATTCCTTTGGAACCCGCTCGTCCCATTGCCGCACCTGTTCCGGGGTGAGATGGGCACTTGCCTTTGCGGTAGCCAGAATAATATCCCGGTCATAATATTCGATGCCAAGCTCTTTTGCCAGTCTGCGCCCCAGCGTGCCGCCGCCGGCACCGAATTCTCTGCCAATGGTAATAATACGCTTCATCACAATACCTCCCCGATGTGTGCAGGGCTTGCCCCTGCTCCCTTAGCTGTATTGTAGCACATTCTCATGGCAGCTTCAATATAAAAAGGACACCAGAGTACGCTCTCGGCGCTCCTTTCTGCGTGTTTCATTTTGCTAAAAGCGGCGACTGCATCAAAATGCACTCGCCGCCGATAATTGCAATCAACATAGGGTTTCCTCAATTCTATGGATTTGTTTCCCCATTATAGCGTATTTTCCCCCGCTTCACAAGGGGAAGTTCCGGAAAAGCAGAAATCGTCCTGGGCATTCAAAAGTGGCGCTTGCTGTTCCTTTTTCCGTATGCTATACTGAATCCATACGAAAATTGCGCCCAGGCGGGCGCTTACGGAGGTGTTTATCATGAAAGCTTTTTTGGAATCGGTGCGAAAGCCGCAGCGTGGACTGCCTCTGAGCGGGCTTCTTTCCACAACGGCAGGAATCATTCTCCTGGGCTTTCTCCTGGGTGTTGTGCAGAAATGGCTGGATGGTACAGCTTCCAATCATTTCCCTGAAATTTTGCAGCAGCTGGATTTCAGGAATTATTTCGGACGGCTGGCAATCTGGATGCTGCTGGGCACCATTCTTTCCGTCTACTCCCCCACCCCGCTGTGGGCTGCCATCAATACCCTCTGCTTTTTCCTCAGTATGCTGGCGGGGTACTATCTCTACTGCAATTATGTGCTGGGCTTCCTGCCCAGGCGCTATATGCAGATGTGGATTGTCATTTCCTGTTTTGCCTTTTTTATGGCTTATGTGTGCTGGTACGCAAAGGGGAAGGGAATCGTGGCACTATGCCTGTCCAGCCTCATCCTCGGCTGCCTGCTGGCACAGGCGGTAAATCTTGGGCGGGGCGGGATTTACGTCTACCACTTTCTGGAGGTTCTGACCTGGCTCGCCGGTGTGATTCTTCTGAGAAGAAGACCCGGGGAGTTCGCCGCCGAAATGGGACTGTCCGTTGTGATTGCGATTGTGTATCAGCACACCCTGCCTCACTGGGGCTGACCACACCTAAACGCATAAAAGGAGACACATCATGAAAAAATTTTTTACCACCACGGGGAAGGCGCTGACCTTCTTTCTGGGCTGGGCAGTGCTGACGGGGCTGATGCCCTTTCCGGATTCCTCCAACGGGGCAGTCTGGCGATTCTGGGCAGAGCTGATTCCCCTGCTGTCTGCGGCTGGATTCAACCTGTTGTTCTGGCTGCCGGAGCGGCGAAAGCTCACGCTGCCCCTGTGTACTGCGCCCCTGAAAAGCGCCATAATCGGCTTTGCCGCCGGGGTGCTGTGGCTGGGCATTGCCGCCGGGGTACTGCTCCTGACGGGTACCATGCACATCACCGGTTATCAACAAGTGCCCCTGCTGGGGCTGTGGATTCTCTCCGCATTGCTCAACACCATCATGCAGGAACTGTTAATCCGGGGGTATCTCTATCAGCTGATTAAGGCCCAATACAGCACCGCTGCCGCCGCCATTGCCACCACCGCCCTCTTTACCTTTCTGCACGGCGGGGCGCTGGAAGCGGGAATTATCCCCACCCTCAATGTGGTCACCATGAGCCTGCTGATGGGACTGGTACTGGAATATACCCAATCTCTGCTGGCTCCCGCGGTCATGCACTTTCTCTGGAACTGCATTGGCGGCATTCTTCTGGGCGGTGTCTCGCTGGCAGAGGATTATCCCCAGCTGTGCCGGACGGAATTTACCGGCCCCGTTCTCCTGTCCGGCGGTGCTCCCAAAATGGAGGGCAGCATCGTCGTATTCCTGCTGAACCTGCTTCTGATTGCCGTGTTTGCTGCCCTGCTGAAAAAACGAAAGCAATAAAAAATCACGCAGAGAGGATTTTTCTTCCTTTCTGCGTGTTCTTTTTTGTACAATGAGGGCTTAGACCCCCGCACCGGTTTTTTGCATCTTCATTTCCTCGGACTGCTCTGCGGTTGCATTGACCTCCTCCGGGGAACGGAAGGTGGGGACAGCCTGCCGCAGCGCCTCCCGCACCGCGTCGTCACCCTTGGCACAGGCCTTTTCCAGCAGCTTCAGCCGCCGGTCAATTTCCGCCTTGGGAAGCGGGGTATCCTTTTCAATGAAAATCATGCTGTTGTCGGTGGTATCCAGTTTCTCCGTTTTCACCAGCAGTTCTTCGTAAAGCTTCTCACCGGGGCGCAGCCCCGTTTCCACAATTTCAATGCCCTCTGCGCCGGACAGCCGAATCATGCTCTCTGCCAGCTCCAGAATTTTCACCGGCTGTCCCATGTCCAGCACAAACAGCTCGCCGTTTCTTGCCATGGAGCCGGATTGCAGCACCAGCTGAGATGCCTCCTGGATGGTCATAAAGTAGCGGATAATCCGCTTATCCGTCAGGGTAATGGGTCCACCCCGGGCAATCTGATGCTTGAACAGCGGAATCACAGACCCGGCAGACCCCAGCACATTGCCAAACCGGGTGGCACTATAAACAGTACTCCCCCAGGTGCTGGCACTCTGGACAATCATTTCGCACATCCGCTTGGTGGCACCCATGACATTGGTGGGGTTCACCGCCTTGTCGGTGGACACCATCATGAAGCGCTGAACGTGGTACTGCTCGCACAGCTCCACCAGGTTGCGGGTGCCAAACACATTGTTGAACACCGCCTCGGTGCAGTTCTTCTCCATCAGAGGGACGTGCTTGTGGGCTGCCGCATGAACCACAATCTGGGGATGATGCTTTTCAAAAACCCGGCGCAGCGCCTCCCGCTGGGTGACGGAGCAGATTTCAATTTCCAGGTTCAGGGTATTCCCATAGCTGATTTTCAAATCCTGCTGAATATCGTAGGCACCATTTTCGCAGATGTCCAGCACGATTATTTTGGCAGGGTTCATTTGAGCCAGCTGGCGGCACAGCTCCGAGCCGATGGAGCCGCCGCCGCCCGTCACCAGCACCGTTTTGCCGGTGAGGTAGCCGGAGATCTTCTCCATGTCCAGCGTCACCTCGTCGCGGGACAAAAAGTCCGCCGGGTTCAGCTCCCGGAAAGCCCCCTGCTGGGGTGCACCGCTGCCCACCAGCTGGGGGTCACTGAGCATCTGCACCGCGCAGTGGGTGCTGACGCACAGGTCGATGACGTGGTTCAGGCGGCTGCCCCGCAGGGTGGGGATGGCCACCAGGATGGTGTGGATG
>URPI01000043.1 GCA_900549705.1 uncultured Eubacteriales bacterium | reverse complement strand
CCCCTTCCAGGGGAGGCAGGGGCGCTTCGCGCCGGGGCGATATTCTCACTTCAAGAAGACGTACCGCACCGTCCCAAGCAGGAGCAGATGAACAGGATACAGCGCATAAAACAGGTATTTGGAAACCTTCAATTTCCGCTCCCCGCTGTAATACCCAATGGCGCAGAAGGCAAGCGGGCCCGTCGGCTCCACCAAACTGACGAGAATTGACACAATCATCCGCACTGCATGATGTCCCCGGAAGGAATCCCAGACGCTGATAATCAGCACCGTCTCGATGCCATAGGGAATCCGCAGCACCGTCACCCAGAACAGCCCGCCCAGGGTCAAAAGAATCCGGCCAATGACCTGCTCGGTCTTGTCAAACCGGTTCAGCCAGTCCATCAAAATCAGCACCAGCAGTCCAATCACCAGCGCCAGCATGGGATTCTGGGCAGAAAAATCCAGGGGTGTGCCGGTCATGGCGAAGTCATAAATGGGCTCGCTCACCAGCGCCGTCACCGTCAGTGCCGCCAGATACCGCCGCACGTTCCGGGTGTGCCGGAAGCCCTCCGCCAGCAGGAAAGCAAACAGCGGGATGGCGATTCCGTTTAACAGCCGCGCCAGCACCGCCGCCCCCACCAGTCCGGTCATGCCGGAGGAGTTCTCCATGGATGTCAGCAGCTCCGACATGGTATAGCCGTCCATCCCAATGATTCCCTTTTCCACCAGGATCGCCCCGGCATTGGCCGCCACCAGCAGGATGGCCGCCGCCGTTTTTATCCACTGAGCCGATACCTGGGGGATTTTTGCAATTCGGGATCTTCGTAAATCCGCCATTCGTTTTCCTTCCTTTTCATAAAAACAGAGGGTGCTTCACCCGTGCGAAGCACCCCCACGAACTTGTTTTGTCGTACTCAGCCCTTGACGGCGCCGCCGACACCAACCGTATAATATTTCTGGGTTGCCAGGAACAGCGCGGCAATAGGAATGGAGATAATCACCGCTGCCGCCGCAAAGCTACAGAACCACTGGTCGATGTACTCCTGCTCCAGCATCTGATACATACCAACCGCCACGGTGAAGTAGGCCTTGTTGGGGCCGCACAGCACCTTTGCCAGCATGAAATCCTTGAAGGGTCCGGCAAAGGAAGTGAGCAGCGTATACACAATGATGGGTTTACTCAGGGGCATGATGATTTTCAGCAGCACCTGGAACTTAGTTGCCCCATCCAGCATGGCCGCTTCGTCCAGCGCAATGGGAATCGTGTCAAAGAAGCCCTTGGCAATGTGGTAGCCCACACCCGCGCCGCCGGCGTAAACCGCAATCATGGCCACCCGCAGCATGGGTCCGTTTGTCCAGCCCAGCATTTTGAAAATGTAGTAGTTGGCAATCATAGACATGAAGCCGGGGAACAGGTTAATCACCATGGCAATGCTCATGATTTTCTTCCGGGAGGGGAAGCGGAGCCGGGAAAGAGTGTAGGCTACGCTCACCACAAAGAAGGTGGAAAGCAGGCAGTTTGCCACGGCAATAATCAGGGTGTTCAGCAGCATTTGGGGGAAGTTGAACACAGAGAAGTCCGTGAACAGCTTGATAAAATTATCCAGCGTGTAGCTGGTGGGGAAGAACGTGGAGCTGTAAGCGCCCTTTGTTCCCCGGAAGCTGGTAAGCACCACCCAGAAGATAGGGATAAGCCAGATAAACGCCAGAATTGCCAGAGCTACATGAGCCAGAAAGATGCCAATGCGCTTGCGCAGCGGACGCTTGACTGTCCCGTTTTTGTTCAGTCTCATCGGAAGCCCTCCTCATTTCTGTTGGAGCCGCTGTAATGGAAGGTCAGCAGCGAAACAACACTCAATGTCACAAAGGTCATAATGCCAATCACCGCGCCCACGTCAAAATACTGGTTGTCAATGGTCAGCTTATACAGCCAGGTAATGAGCAGGTCTGTGGTGCCCGCGGTGGATTCCACCGCCCGGGGCATACCCTTGGAGGTGAGGAAAATCACGTTGAAATTGTTGATGTTTCCGGTGAAGGAGGTGATAAGGTAGGGGGTGGTCACAAACAGCATATAAGGCAGCGTGATTTTGAAGAACGTCACCACCGGGCTTGCGCCGTCCACTCTGGCCGACTCATACAGCTCTGCGGGGATATTCTGCAAAATGCCCGTGATTTGCAGCAGCACATAGGGCACGCTCACCCAGATGTTAATGAGTATCACCGTCACCCGCGCCCAGGTGGTATCGGTAAAGAAGGGCAGCGGAGACTGAATCCACCCCAAGTTTTGCAGCAGCACGTTCACCGCGCCGTTGGGTTGCAGCATCTGGCGGATAATCAGCAACGTGACAAAGTGGGGCACTGCAACCGTCAGGACAAAGCAGAACCGCCAGAATTTCTTGCCTCGAATCTCCTTCCAGTTGATGAACAGGGACAGCAGCATTCCCAGAATGTAATTGGAGAAGGTGGCAATCACCGCCCAGGCCACCGTCCAGCCCAGCACCGACCAGAAGGTCTGACCCAGACTGCCCTGCAAGTCCACCATACGCCGGAAGTTTTTCAGCCCCACCCAATCAAACAGCACCAGCTTATTATCCAGGACGCTGTAGTTGGTGAAGGCCATGCTGGTCATAAACACCAGCGGCAGCACCGTAAACACCAGGACGCCCAGAATCGGCAGGGTCAGCAAGGGCTTGTGCAGGTCACGGTCAAAAAGCCGGGTCATATCGTCCCGGAAGCCGGGCCCGGACTTGGCCAGCTGCTCTGCCTGATAGGCGCTCTTGACGGAGAGCCGCAGCAGCAGCACACCGCACAGCAAAACGGCCACCGTCACAATGCCGTACAGCAAAATGACCAGGGAGCGGTCACCGTCCACATATTCAAAAATGCTCTTTGCCTCATTCCAAACCTTCTGCTGCTCCACGTCACCCAGGGTGATGAGCTTCGTAAGGTTATAGAAGCCGGAGGAAATCATATAAAGAATGATTCCCACCTCGGCGGCCAAAAGCAGCGCACCCTTTGCAAACTGCTTTCTGACGAAGCAGCCCAATCCCCAGATAACTGAGGAAAGAGCCACCACGACAGAACCGTTTTTCAGGGCGCGCGGAACGCTGACACGCGCATCAGCAGTTACGCTCGTCTCTGTTTGCATCATTTCTATCCTCTAACGGGTAATTATTCCAGGCCGGAGGAATTGACCGCCTTGTTCAGAGCCTCGGTCTTTTCAGCCGCATTCTCGTGGGTCACGAAGCCGTCGCGGATTTCGATGCCCATGCTCTCAGCGGGAGTCCAGAAGTAAGAGAACTCGGTGAAGCTGCTGCGGGGAACTGCAATCTCGGCAATGGTCTGTGCATCCACGGCGCAAATCGGGTCGTTCTGCACTTCGGGAATCAGGGAGTTGATGCAGGGCACATAGCCTCTGAGCTCGTAGTGAGCCTTCTGGCCTTCCTCACCGGCCAGGTACATCGCCAGGTTCAGAGCCACTTCGGGATAGGCAGTGGAGGACTTGACACCCACAGCCTTTGCGGAGGTGAAAGGACGCAGCTGGGTGTTCACGCCGTCAATCATCACGGAGGGCAGCATGGCAACGCCGAAGTTCTCGCCCAGGATTTCCTGGGTCTGGGCTGCCTGCCAGGTGCCGCAGACGTAAGCATTGCACTGACCCTCACGCATCATGCCAACGGCATCGGAGGGTTCCGCCACGATGAAGTTGGGGTTCGCCACCAGGTCAACCAGGCAGTTGGTGACAGCGGTGCCCTTTTCGCCGCCCAGCTGGATGCCGGAAGCGCGGTCGGTGCCATTTTCACCGAAGAAGGTGCAGCCGTTGCCCAGATAGAAGGCAGCGTTATAGAAGCCGTTGGCCAGAGGGAAGGCAACCTTGCCCTTTTCCAGCATGGTGTCCAGGGACTTCACATCTTCCTCAGTGAAGACGCTCTTGTCATAGTACACGAAGTAGGTGTTGGTGGTCACGGGGATGCCGTACAGGCCGCCGTCATACACCAGGCAGTCGGCCAGAGCCTTGGCAAAGTTCTCGTACACATAATTATAGTATTTGCCGCCCCACTCTGCCAGGCTGTTGGACTGGCACAGGTTTTCCAGGCCGGTGGAGCTGAACAGGAACACGTCAGCAGCTGCGTCGATGTCCTGAGGAACCAGCTTCTTGGCATCGGACTCGGTGCAGACACCGTACTCAAAGGTGATGTCCCATTCGGGATGCAGGGCATTGAACTGTTCGCACATGGTGTTCAGCCAAGCGCCCATGTCGGGGTTCTGGTCTTCGGAAGGGCTCCACACCTTCAGCGTAACGGCCTGGGGGGCAGTGGTTTCTTCCTCGGTTGCTTCCGTTGCTGCTTCGGTTGCCTCGGCCGCGGGGGTAGTCTCGGTCTTGCTCACCTCGGGGGTCGTTGCCTGGGTCTGGGTGCCTCCGCTTGCGCAGCCGGCCAGCAAGCCGGACACCATGCAGACAGCCAGGAGCAGAGAGAAAATCTTCTTCATCATACAAATTCTCCTTCGTTTTCTCGTGTTTCGTTCTTTCCCAGCGAAACAGTTTCCGTTTGTTTCGTTGGGTTTATCTGCATTATAGCGCCGTAATTTTGGATTGTCAAGAAAATTTATCTAAGTATGTGTAAAAAATGCCCTTGTATTTTTGTGCAAACTATGCTATACTGTGGGACATAAGAGAATTTATTGGCGAATCGTTTCGGAATGTGTTTCGCTAGAAAGGGATTATATGAAAACAAACTTCCATACCCACACCCAGCGCTGTCGGCACGCGCAGGGCTGCGCCGAAGATTATCTGCGTGCCGCACTGGATTCCAGCCTCAGCGTCCTCGGCTTTTCCGACCATGCACCCTTTCCCGACTTTGACTATGGTTATCGGATGCCCTTTTCCGAGCTGGAAGAGTACATCGCCGAGGTGGCCAAGCTGAAACGGGACTATGTAGGAAAGATTTCCCTGTACACCGGTCTTGAAATTGAGTATCTGCCCCAGTACGAAAGCTACTATGAGGACTTGAAGGGCAAGTACCACATGGACTATCTGCTCCTGGGTGAGCATTTCTTTGTGGATTCCGAGCAGAAGATTTTCAACATCACCACCGGTGCCCCCAACACGGAAAAGTACCTGGAATATGCCGATGCCGTTTCCCAGGCGCTGAAAACCGGCTTCTTTGATGCCGTGGCCCACCCAGACATTTTCACCATGTCCCCCCTGCCCTGGGACCGCAATTGCGATGCCGCCACCGACCACATTCTGGAGGCCGCCGCCCGCTCCGGCGTGGTGCTGGAATACAACGCCAACGGTCTGCGCCGGGGGCTGAAGGAATACCCGGACGGGGAGCGCTATATGTACCCCCACGAGAATTTCTGGCTCCGGGCTGCCAAATCCGGCCTGCCGGTGGTGGTGGGCAGCGATTGCCACAACCCCACCCAGATGTGGGACAGCTGCATGGACGCGGCGCTGGAAAATCTGAAACGGTACGGCATCACCCCCACACCTCTGCTGAAATTCTGCAAGGAAGCCCAGTAAGCCGCCCAACTTCGTCAGGAGGCCTCCCATGAATATCCGAGATATTGCACGGCTTGCGGGGGTGACCCCCGGAACCGTATCCAAGGTACTGAACAACTACCCCGACATCAGCACAGCAACCCGCCAGCATGTGCTGCAAATCATCACCGAAAATCAATACGACCCCAAGGCCAATGTAAAAAACGCCAAGGCCGCCCCGGAATCCACCCGCATCTGCCTGGTGGTGGAGGCGGTTTATAATGAGGTCTACGAGTGGATGGAGCGGAACCTCTCCAAGGATTTCCACAATGCAGGCTACTGCATCGCCGGATTCCATGATAATTTCTATATCCAGGACAAGCAGGAGAAATTCAACGAGCTGCTTGCCTACCTAGAACGGGACAAAATTTCCAGCCTCCTTTACCTGGGCGGAAACTATGCGCAGCTTGGCTTGCAGCAGCTGGGGCGGCTCCCCTGCCCCACCGTGTTCATCAACACCGTGCTCCCCCTGGGCGGCGAAGGCTCCCTCTATTCCTCCCTGCAAACCAACCACTACCCCTGTGCTCAGGCGCAGATGCAAATGCTGGTAGATGCCGGGCATCGAGACATTGCAACCGTGATTTCCTCCCCCAATGACATCAGCATTTACGGACTGCGGCAGCAGGCCTACCGCACCGTTTTGACGGAAGCGGGTCTCCGGCACAACCTGGACTATTTTTTGGAGTGCCGGTATATGCCCGACCGCACCTATCAGCAGCTGAAAGCACTGCTGGAGCAGCACCCGGAAATCACCGCCGTGTGCTGTCAGGCCGACATCATGCTCCCCGGTGTCCTGCGAGCCATCCGGGATGTGCAGCGGACTCCGGGAGAGGACGTGGCCGTTGTCAGCTTCGACGGCCTGGAAACCACCGCCTATTCCATCCCCTCCGTCACCACCTTTGCCCAGCCCTATAAGGAAATGACCGATTACGCCCAGCAGCTTATGATTGGCCTGCTGAAAGGCGACCGGGAGCACCAGTGCATCACCTTTAATTCTAAATTCATCCAGCGCGAATCCTTTTAATTGCAGACAAAAACCGAGCCAGGGAGAAACATTCCCGGCTCGGTTTTCATATTCACATCTAACCGAAGGATTTATATTAACTGTTCCTAAACAGAAAAGTACGCAACTGCGTTCGGCGGGAATCGCATTATGGAAAACATTTTTCCTGCGGTTTAGTTATCCCCTCTGTGGTAGCGAATCTTCATGTGCTCAGACGCATTTTTCAGAATTTGTGCCAGTGCCTTTTCGGATTCTTCCTTTACCATGTCGGCAATCTTCTGGTTGGCCTCTTTCAGCACTTCGGGAGATGCGCCCCGGAGCACCTGCTCATCATACTGGCACAGGAGCTGCTGCCCCCGGTTCATCACCGCGTTCATGTATCGCTCATCAAACAGCAGGGCGTTGCCCATGTAGGCATCCGTCAGGGCTGCAATGAGGCGGCTGTGCCAATACATATGATTGGTAGAGACGGTTTCCGTGGTGCCGCTGAAATACTTGGGGAACTCCGGGACACTGGCATAGACCGGGAAGCAGGCCGTAAAACCGCTGCCGCCCATGGAGAGCCATTCCACGCCCCGGATGGCTTCCGGCAGGTAGCCGCGGATCTGCATAATGCCGCAAACATCACTGTTGGGCACGCCAATGGTTCTGTATTTTCCCTTCTGGGGTGCGTTCTTGTCATAGGGATTGTAGGGCGTGCCCTGGTAATAAGAGCCAAGCAGATACCGCACATCCTCCACGGTCACCTTCCGCTCCGGCACAAAGGACCAGGGAATATCGTTGCTCTCCGGGGTGAAATCCGCATTGTCGCCGTCCCATTTGTAGGTGCGGGGCAGGAAGTAGCGCCCCATAAACCACGCGCGGGGGGTGTTATAAATATGGTCAGCGTCAGAATGAGAGCCAAAGGCCAGCCGGGGGTTGAAGTCCGCGCCCAAATCCAATGCCAGATGATTCTTTTCCACAAATTCCTTCAAATCGGCAGCACACAGGTTCTCTTTCTGCTGGCCATAGGCATCCTCAAAATCAAAATGGTCAAGGCCGAACTGGTTCGGCATGATGACCACCCGGTCATCCGCCACTCTTTTTGCAATCCAATGATGGCCTCCAATGGTCTCCAGCCACCAGATTTCATTGGCATCTGCAAAGGCCATTCCATTGGGTTCATAGGTTCCGTACTGCTCCAGCAGGGCACCGGTACGCAAAACGCCCTCCCGCGCAGAGCGGATGTACGGAAGAACCAATGTCACCAGATCCTCTTCCCCGATTCCGCCCGGAATCTCTTTGGTGCTGCGGCCCTTCTTCGGCTGATAGCGCACATAGGGGTCCGCGCCCAGCACCCGGGGATTGCTGGTAATCGTTTCCGTCGCCGTCATGGACACATTGGCCTCATTGATGCCGCAGGCAGGCCACACGCCGTTTTCCCTGTTCACATTGGAGCAATCGGTATAGCGCATGGCATTCCCCGGAAGCTCCACAGACAAATGGGAAATCACTGTTTTGTATGTATACGGCGCTTCCTTTGCGGCGTGAACCAGAACACGCTTGGCTTCAAAACCGCCATCATCATTTCTTGCAATGATGGTAGAGCCGTCATTGCTTGCTTTTTTACCAACCAAAATTGTTGTACAGGGCATATTTATCTTCTCTCTTTCTGAAAATCTGTATTGTCAACGGAAACAGGGGGCAAAGGCACCCACTTGCCCTGCGAGTATTCTACCATAGGGAAAAATGCGGGTCAATAGACGGGCATGAAATAAAAAGCAATCCGTCGCCGAATGCGTGCATGGGCGGCTGATAGCCGCCTCTACAGTCTCGAAATGTTTCAGCTGTCCCGTTTTGGTTGGAAATCTGCCGATATATGAACGCTTGATTCGCATGGTAACGATAAAATGAGGAGCTGCCCCATGATTTTTGAAAATCATGGGGCAGCCCCTTTGAGAAAGGTGTATCAACAATGAATTGCACTTGCCCTATGCGATTCATCGTCAATGTTTCATGGTTATTCGACGGTCACAGTTTTAGAGGTGCCGCCTACGCTGATGGTATGCTCTCCTGCTTCCAATGTCACATCAATCGATACGACACGGAATTGGCCTTCGTCCAGCGCAACAAACTTACTGGCGATAACAGTATCTCCATCATAGATATCGATGACCGCGGTTGCATCAGCTCCGTTATTCTGCACGATAAACATAACAGGGAATGCTTCTCCCGCCTTCTGAATCTTGATCTGTGCTACGGAAACCTCATTACCGCGTGCATCCGTTTGGCTTACAACTTCCTTGGGCAGAACCAATGTGTTAATGTCAAAATCAGCGACAGTGCCATAGGTCATTCCAAAATTCGAGGAATACAGGCTGTCTCCCAGATTATTGGGCACTAAGAGATCCGGCTGGTTGCGAATGGCTGCGGCATAATACAGCCGTGTGTAATCGTCCATACCGATGTCAAGCTGCAAATCGCCCCAAGAGAGGAAATAGTCATCCGTTGTGCGGCCAATCTCATACACGGTGCTGCCCTGCGGTACTCGGGCACCAAACAGGAAATCCGCAGTGATGGACGGATAGGTATAACGGTAGAAATCAGGCAGTGCCGTGCCGTGGTCAGGCAGACTGTCATAGGTTTCCATAATGATTGTAGCACACGCCAGCGCATCGCGTTCGGTCGGCTCGATTGGCGCTTTGCCGCTACGGTTGAAGCCGCCTTGCAGCACCAACACAATGGGCTTGCCCGCAGCCTGTGCATCTTCAATGACGTAATCCCAGCCATCGCCGAGGGCAGTCATATGAGCTACAATCACATCAGCCTCTTCCATGGTATCCACCACGGTTGCCTTTGCAGAGATTGCTGCGACATCCCGCTCCGCAATATCTTCAGAATTTGAAGTCACATAAATCTTTGCATCGGCAGAAAGGGGCAAAATCTCATTTTTCAGCAGGATGGAGGACTTTTCCATCAATTCCTCATCCCACGCATTCATTTGCTCAGTACGCGCACGAATAACATCATCCGTACTCTTCAGTTCAAACGCTTCTGCCTTATATGCATCACTGGCGAACAGTGCCTCAAGTTCAGCATATTCATTGTAGGGGTCTTCAAACAGGCCCAGGCGGAATTTGTTCTTCATGGCGCGGGAAATAGCAGCGTCCACAATCGCAATGTCCAAATGGCCGTTATCAATTTCTTCCTTCAGGCAGTCCGGCCAGAAAATGCAGTCAAAGCTGTTAGAATTATAGAATGTGCTGGTATCCGTACCATGCTCAACACGGAAAACGCCAAACTGATCAATTCCGCACTGCATCATCCAGGCGTAGCGCTCACCTTCCGTCATATCACCAATCAAGCGGCCATCACTGGTATACTGTTCGTAGTAGCTGTTAAATTGCAGCGGCCAGTCGGTGCAGAGAACGCCTTTAAAGCCCAACTCATTGCGCAGGTAACCCAGCGTCACAGCGTCAAAGTAGATAGGCGTGTTGTTGATACCCTGTCCGGCATTGAGCATGATGGTTGAGGTCTTTCCTTCCTGAACAGCCGCCTTCCAAGGCACCATGTAATTCTCCCACAGCTGTGCATCCGAGCGGGCAGCTGCGAAGGAATTACGCCCTCCGCGTGCAATATAGTGCTTGGTCATTGCATGGAGACCGTTTTCCTCATATGCCTTTGTTTCCGCAACAATCATATCGGAAATATAGTTGACCTCATCGCCATACCAGGAGCCAATCTCAACACCATAGCTGTGGAAAATGGTCGTATATCCCATGGCAGCCATCTCCTTGGAATACTGGGCTACCATGTTATACAGCAGTTCCGGGTCGTGTGCAATGCCAAACGCATAGTAAGGCATATTGATCATCGAGCCAAATGTATTATAGGGTCGATCCGTTTCAAAAGAAATGGGGATGCCAAGCTCCGCAGCTTCACCAATGCCCTGAATTGCATTCAGCGTATCCTGCTGCTCTTTCGGAGTACCAGTTGCAGAGTAAGAATAATGGGTAACATGATTCTTGTTTATTTCATACCACAGGGGGCGGTAAACAAATTTATCCCCCTCAATCTGAATGTGGTCTTCCTGGCTGTAAAGCCATTCATCGTTAGTTGGATAGATGGGGGAGAAAGCGCCGCCAGTGAAGTCATTGGCCAGGTTGCCAAGCTTCATTTCCAGGCTCATCTGCGAAACCAAATCGGCAACACGCTCGTCAATGTCAACACGCCAATCTTCATAGACATCCAGTTTACCATTCTTGTTCAAATCCTTGAAGGCATAACCATCATCCTCAAGGATCTGCACGCCGGAGTTGGGGTCATAGCTCAGCTGAGCGCCACCTTCATTCTGGATACGGATATACCCATTGTCCATTGTGCGCTCGGTGTACTTTTTGGCAGCGTCAGCATTCGCAGCGAATACGGTGCTGCTCAGCAGGATGCTACCGGCAATCGCCATAGAAAGCAGCTTGTGTGTCATTTTTCTTCCTCCCATTTTTTAATTTCCTGTTGATGGCCATTCCTGCGCCCTTCATTCGGAGCAGGCAAGCTGTTCAACGGTTGTCTTGAGTATAGCAAAAATTTGTAAGATGAGAACACATCCGCCGAGAATTGCATCTATAATTCGCAAACTGCATATTGGCACAATAAACAGCATTTACTGCTACCACACTATATGCAGTGTGAAAATTTCACAAAAAGTGTTGCGATTTTTTTAATTTTGCGTATAATTGAACACGGTATGATATACAAAAAGAAGGCGGTACCTATATGCCATATCGAATCGCACTGATTGACAATGAGTCGGCCTTTCTCTCCCGGCTTGTTCATCTGGTACAGCAAATTACGAAGCAGCAGTCTTTTCCCTGCACCGTGCATTGCTTCACCAGCTCCTTTGCAATTGACGCGCTGACTTATGATGCCTACCTGCTGGATATTGAAATGGAGGGCATGGACGGAATCCAACTTGCACAGGAAATACGACGCAAAGGAAGCCAAAGCAGCATTATTTTTATCTCTGGCATAGAGGAGCGCGTATTTGAAGCGCTGCGTGTCCAGCCGCTGCGTTTTATCCGCAAATCCCATTTGAAAGAGGAACTGCCGGAGGCGCTGTCTGCACTGCGAAACAAGCTTGATGAAGATAATAAAAATCGATTAACCGTGACGACCAACCGGGAAACCATTCACCTTCCAGTCTCCTCCATTTTATACATAGAAGGTGAAAACAAGGTTCAACACATTGTTACCAGGGATCGGCGGCACATCGTCTATTGCACAATGAGTTTCTTTGAATCTGAGCTGATTCCAAAGGGCTTTTTCCGCATACAGCGCAGTTACCTGGTGAACATGGATGCAGTAATCTGCATTCAAAAAGGGGAGGCCATACTCAGAGACGGCACCCACCTGCCAATAAGCCGCGAGAAATACACCGCAGCACGGAAAAAGCTCGAGGAGATGATTTTCAGATGACTATTTTTATTCGCATTCTGGATGTTCTTACATTTCTGGTATTATTACTTTCACTACAGTTTAGCTATGGCCGACGTTTTAACCGCGCACAAAACGCCTTTTCAGTGCTTCTGCTGTGCCTATCCGGCTTGGCTGGAACAATTTTAGAAGAGCAGGTACAGGGCATCAACTTTTTCCTGTATGCCGTCAATTTCATTCTTTGGGGCAGCGTGTACTCCTATTTCTGCCTGAAAGGCCAGTTCGGTCTGAAGCTGGCGATGACAACCGTCTTCTGTGTATCCGTTTTTTATAGTTTTGAATTTGCACACCTTCTGGGTGCCCTTTTTCATGTTCCCAACTGGCGCTTTTTCTCCCTGCCATTTATCCTGCTGTCCGCCGTTTTTCTGTACATGACAGCACTTCATTCTACCAGAAAGGTTTCCGTGTACTACTGGGGGGCGCTTGTTGCAGCCTCTGTGTTCAGCGTCCTCGGATATACATTGCGGTATCGCGGAACATCGGTGGCCTGGGGGACACCGGGGTATCTGGAAATGTGTAAGCGGCAGGCATTTACAAATCTCTGCGGTTTGCTTACCCTGTATATTCTCTTTTTCCTGGTAAGTCATTTAATCCGCCATTATGAATCCAGTTTGACAAAGATTTCCCTGCGTACCGGCCGCTGGGAACAGACAATCATGTCAGAGGAAATTAACCGTTTGACCCATGCACTTCGATTGGAGCGCCATGAAAACCAGCATCGTATGCGCGCGCTGACAGTGCTGCTGGAAGGAGGGAACACAGAGCAGGCGCTGAAGCTTCTTGACGAGTTTTCACAGCAGCCTATCAGTCCCAATACCAAATGCATCCATACCGGCAATGCAGTGGTGGACGCAATTTTGAACAAAGAAGCTGCTACCGCCTTGCAAAAAGGGATTGCGTTCCATGTGGATGCATCTCTCACAAGCAATATGCCCGTATCAGACAGCGAATTGGTTTCTCTGATCTCAAATCTTGTCAGCAATGCAATGGAGGCCAGTGAAAAAGTTGATTCGCCTGAAATTGATATTCACATTTTTCCAACCAGATGCTACCTGTGTATTAAAATTCAAAATCGAGCCAACATTGAGCTGCTGCGCAGCAACCCTGAGATGCACACTACAAAGCATAATGCAAAGCAGCATGGATTTGGTTTATCTGTAATCCGTGGAATTGCAGAGCAGCACGATGGCTCAGCAGACTTCACCGTAACGGAAGATGGATGGTTCATTGCCAAGGTGATGCTGCTGATTTCCGACATCTGATTGTTTTTTGCTGCGGGAAAAGTAATAAAAGAACTTCCTGCACCTTGCTGAAGGGATGCTCGTCCGGCTGGCCGGAATAAGGCCTGTCCGGCACTATCCCGTTTCATCGTTGAAGCCGTTCATCAGGTAAAAAACAAGAGATAATCGAAAATATCAAATCGTACAGAAACGCCCGTCAAGCAAGGCAATTTCCATTGTTGATTCATTATTCCCTATTATCTCTTATCTGAGCCGCGAAGCGGTGCTTTTCGGGCGCAAGGTTAGGGTTTTCCCATCCCGCCGCCTTTTCTGACCAACAAAAAAAGAGCCCCGAAAGGGCTCTTTTTTCTGGTGCGAGAGAGGGGACTCGAACCCCCACGGCGTAACCACACGCACCTCAAACGTGCTTGTCTACCATTCCAACACTCTCGCAGTTGCCAGAGTATTATAACTGGTTTGGGTGGTTTTGTCAATACTTTTTGTAAAAAGAATAGGACGATTGCGGGAGTTAAATATCTTGTAAATGATAGGGATGCCTAGCCACCCGCTGTTTCCGGAACAGATGGATACATTGAATGGTGCCAGCTTCCGCAACCTCCTCTTGGCTTCCCCCGGGGGGAAGCTGTCAGCCATGACGGCTCTTCGGAACCGGCAG
>URPI01000042.1 GCA_900549705.1 uncultured Eubacteriales bacterium | reverse complement strand
AGGCAAGGGTGTCCGTCGTGAGGCGGAATCTGAAGAAAGCCGGATTTTAGGAGTTAAAAGGTCTCTTAATGGGCAAAACTCTGGCCTGACGAACAGAAATCGCATTCAACCGGGGTGTTTCCTATTCGCCGCGCATCGGTCATCTGGAAAATTTTGCGGTGATAGCGGCTTGTTTTGCGTTACAAAAGATGATAGAATAAATGATAAAGCTTTCTGAAAGTGGGGCACGACGAATAACCCGAAAATACGTTCCCGTGCTGCCCGCGGCAGAAAGCAGACATTGACCCAGGGCATCTGCACTGTCTTTGAATCGTGCCCAAAAAGGAGATTAAAAACATGAGCAAAAACAAATCCATCTTCCGGCAGTCATGGGCTGGAACCCGCATCCGCACCGACGCAGTGAAAACACCGGAGCTGCTGATTGGCTACTTCATCGGCCCCTTCGGCGCAATGCTATCCTCCGGTATTTTCACCAGTTTTCTGCAAGCATATTTGGGCGATGTGCTGGGGCTGAATGCGGGCTTCCTGTCCGTGCTCCAGTTGGTTTCCACAGTGCTGATTGTGGCCGCCAACCTGGTGGTGGGGCAGCTGATTGAGCGCACCCGCAGCATGGCCGGGAAGGCGCGCCCCTGGATTCTGCTGTCGGCACTGACGCTTTCCGTTGCCAGTGTGCTGATGTTTGTGGTTCCCTTTGAGGGAACGGCACGCTATGTGTGGATTGCCATTGCCTATAATCTCTATTACGCTGTGGCTTACCCCATTTACAATACCGCAAACTCCACCATGATTCCCCTGTCGACCCGTGACAGCGGCAAGCGCAGCGCCCTGGCTTCCATGACCAATGTGGCCGGTTTGGGTGTGATGGGCGCTGGCTCTATGGTGTTCCCCATCCTGGTTGCCAATGTGCTGACCTATGAGCCTTCTAACCAGAGCCGCTGGCTCATCTGCATGGCAGCGGTTGCCATCTTCTCCGCCCTGACCATCTATCTGCAATTCCTGTTCACCCGGGAGCGGGTCACCGAGGAAACCATGGGCAAGCAGGAAACCGCAGCCGTGAAAACCGTGTCCATGGGGCAGCAGCTGAAAGCCGTTACCGGCGAAAAGTGGTGGTGGATTGTCATTTTGTTCTATCTGAGCTTCCAGTGGGCCGGTGCTGTCAAGAATGGGTCGATGGTGTTCTTCTGCCAGAATGTTCTGAACGATTCCAACGGCGCTGCCCAGGCGCTCCTGGCAGTGCTGGGTGCAATCCCCATGGCCATTGCAGCCGTGGTGGTGGTTCCTCTGGCAAACAAGTTCAGCAAGCGGATACTTTGCTTTGCGGGTATGGCAATCGGTGTGCTTGGCGGCGTGATTGCCGGTCTGGGCGGCAGCAACCTGGCGGTTGTGGGTGTTGGCGTTGCCCTCAAGTGTCTGGGATCTTCCCCTGCCTGCTATCTGATTCTTGCCATGCTGGCCGATGTGATTGACCATGTGGAGTATAAAACCGGCATCCGCACCGACGGCCTGACCATGTCCATCTATTCCTCTCTCATGGTGGCGGCTACCCCCATCGGCGGTGCCATCATCCAGGCGCTCAACGCCATGCTGGACATTCAGACGGCTTCCTCCGTCAACTACATTTGGATTGAAACCATTGCCTATTTGATTTGCGCGGTGATGATTCTGTTTTTCAATGTGGAGAAGAATCTGAGCCAGGAGCAGAAGGCGATTGCCGAGAAAAAGAAATAATCTGGATGTCAAAAAGCGCTCCTGGAAAAACCAGGGGCGCTTTTTGGGCGGCAGTGCCGCCGGACAATGACGCTACGGACATAGTACGAATACGTTGGTGCCCTAACCCGCCCGGTTCGATACCACTCAGAAACCGGTTTGCACATCGTCAACCGCAGGGGCGGATCGCATCCGCCCGAAATCCGGGGGTACGGATGGTTCAGCATTTGCCGCCGCTCATCATTTTGGGACACTCTTTTGTCAAAAACTGGTGGTAAAATGCAAACCCCACGCAGCTGGTCAGCGTCTCGGTGACGGGGAAAGCCAGCCAGAACCAGTTGAGGCCGAGCCGGGAGAACAGATACCCCAGGGGCACAAACAGCACCACCGTCCGTATTACGGGCAGAGCAGAGCTTTTCAGGCTGGAGCCGACTGCCTGGAAAAACACCGGGAATATCTGCGCCGTTACCATGGGAATGAAGCTGACTCCCACGAAGGGGAAGCCAACCCGGCCAATGGCAATCACCTGCTCGTCACTGGTGAATACCCGCAGCATCTGGGTGGGAATGGAAACGAAGCACAACGTCCCCAGTGCCATCAGTGCAACGCCGAACAGAACGGAATCGTTCAGGGTTTTCTTGCAGCGGTCGATGTTGTGGGCGGCAAAATTATAGCTGATAACGGGCACGATGCAGGTCTGCATTGCACCCAGGGGGATGAAGAAAAAGGTCTGCCACTTGTAGTAAAGCCCCAGGGCGGTAACGGCTTCATCGCTGAAGGTGGCAAGAATCAGATTCAGTCCCAGAATGTAAAAGGTATAGGCCGACTGCATCAAAATATTGGGCAGTCCCAGGCGAAAAATCTCCCTGATGTGGTGGGGGAAAAGTGCCGACTTTGGTGGCCTGCGGAAGCCCTTGCGCATCACAATCAGGGCGGCCACCATCTGCCCTGCGACGGTAGCCACGGCAGCGCCGGCAATGCCCATTTTCAGGCCGAAAATCAGCAGCGGGTCCAGCAGGATGTTGGTCACCGCACCCAGAATCTGGGCAAACATGGGCGTTTTCATATTGCCGTTGGCTTGCAGCACCTTTGTCCAGGTGCTCTCCAGAAACAACCCAAAGCTAAAAATACATACAATCCGGCCATAGGTCACCACGTCCGCAATCACGGCCTCGGAATCGGTGGACATCCGGGCATAGGCGGGCATGATTGCCCAACAGACGGCGGCGAACAGCAGCCACAGTGCAGCAGCCAGTGGCGTGCCCACACCGGCATATTCATTTGCAGTTTCTCTGTCACCGATGCCCAGCTTTGCAGCCATCACGGTGTTGATGCCCACACCGGTTCCGACGGCAAAGGCAATCATCAGCAGCTGTAGGGGATAAATGATGGATAGGGCAGTCAGGCCGCTGTCCGAATACCGCCCCACAAAGAGACTGTCCACAATGTTATAAAGTGCCTGTATCAGCTGTGCCAGCATCACCGGCGGTGCCAGATGCAGCAGAAGTTTGCTGATTTTTTCCGTTCCGAATAAATCTGACTGTTCCATGAAAGACCTCCGAAGTCCTGTTTTGGACGGCAATAGTATAGCGGAGGAAGATTGAAGTGTCAAGGCGGGAGCGCGGGAGATATGCCGACACAGAAATTCCGCTGCAAAATCCGGGAAGGTAAAAGATAATAACAGTTGTGTTTGTGAAAAATTGTGGTATAATCTACGTTTGGATAAAATAATTGTTTGGATAACAAAGCAGGAGATGGGATATCCAAACGTATGGAGGGAATTATGGGAACACCAAAAGAGGCGTACCTGAGGCTCAGCGAGGACGTGCGAAGGAAAATTGAAGAAACGGCAGTGGCGTTATATGCACAGCATCCGTACAACGCGGTGACGGCACGGCTGATTTGCCGGACACTGAAAATCAATTCCGCAACGCTCTACCGCTGGTTTGACAGTAAGGATGACCTGTATATTTACTTAATGAAGACGCTGCTGGACAGGGAGACTTTTCCGGAAAACCTGGCTTGGGATATGGACGATTTTATTGTTCAGAAAATCAGGATGGGTGAATGCTATACGGACAATGAGAGAAAATTTCTGGTTTCCTGGCAGCATATTCCAGAAAATGTGCTGGCAAAGATGGTGTTTGAAGGCGTACTTTTCGATGATGCGCCGATTCGCTACAACCTGCTGAGAATGCAGCAAGCCGGAGAGGTTCGCCCCGACCTCAATATTGATTTAACAGTGTATATCTATAGCACTTTATCGTATAATATACAGCGTTTTATTAACAAACAAGGCATAGAGGACCCGGAGGAGGTAAAAAATATTCAGCATTTTGTATATTATGACCTGCTTCGACTGGGAATTAAAGGGCAGTATGCCGAAAATGAGAATGAAAAATCTGTGGGTGATTGACATCTGTCCACACCTGCGATACAATGGCGAGGATGTAAATGCGATTACATCCTCGCCTTTTTATTTTACTGTACAATTCGGAAAGAAGGTATCCCAGCGTGCTTATCAAAAACGGAACCATTCACAATGGTATTGGCAGCACCTATCCCGGTGATATTCGCATTGCCGGCGGCTGCATTGCAGAGGTGGGAAATCACCTGGAACCCCAAGCAAACGAAGATGTGTTTGATGCCCGGGGAATGGACATCCTGCCCGGCTTTATTCAGGCGGTTTCCAACTGGGGTGTAAACGGCTCCATGACGGAGATTCGCCCTTCCGCCAATGACAACGACGAAACCAGCGCCCCCATTATGCCGGAGCTGGATGCCTTTTATGCCTTTAATGGCCGGGCGGCAACGGCGCAGCAGCTGTCTGCCTTTGGCATGACTGCCTGCGGTGTTGCACCCACGGAAAACAACCTTTTTGGCGGCGTGATTGCGGCCTTTACGGTGGAGGGCGTGAACCCCTATAAGATGGTGCTCAAGCGGGACATCGGCATGATGGCCTCTGTCACCAACGCCCTCAAGCAGACCTACGGCACCCGTCCTGCCGCCCCCATGACCCGGATGTGGATTTTTACCACGCTGAAGGAGCAGCTGCGCAAGGCGGCGGAATACAAACAGGAGGCGGACAAGCCCGCCGATGAAAAGCTGATTGCCCTGAAGCGGGTGGTGGAAGGAGAACTTCCCCTGTTTATCACCTGCGACAGTAAGCTCGCCATGGAGCGGGTGATGGAAATCACGGCTCCCTATGAAAAGCTCCGCCTGGTCATTGTCAACGGCTATGAGCTGGACGGCAGCGAGACGGAGTTGGTTGAAAAGCAGATTCCTGTGGTGGTGCATACGGCGGCCATGCCCCTGGACGAAGATGCCATGCATCTGGATAAGAAGGGCATTGCAGCCCTGGTAGACAAGGGCGCACTGGTTGCCCTCAGCGGCAGCGCCGGGACGCTGGCAGCCCGGGAGGACTGCCTGTGGAACGCCATGGAGATGATGCGGCTGTGCCACAACAGCGACAAGGTGCTGCCTCTGATTACCTCCAACCCGGCGAAGATTCTGGGCATTGACGGCGTGACCGGCAGCCTGGAGGCGGGCAAACGGGCGGATTTGGTCATCTGGACGGAGGATCCCCTGACCAGCTGGCAGGCTCGCATTGTCCGCACCTTTATCGGCGGCGAAGTGACCTATCAGGAAGGAGATGCGCTGAAATGTATGTAATTAAAAATGCACTGGTCTACACCATGGCGGATGCCGGTGTGGTGAAGGCGGATATTTTGGTGGAGAACGGAAAGATTGCCGCCATCGGCGAAAATCTGAGCGCCGAGACGGTGATTGATGCCGCCGGAAAGGTGGTCACTCCCGGCTTTGTGGATGCCCACAGTCACATTGGCGGCATTGCCGACCTGACACCCCTGGGCGAAGACCTGAACGAGATTACCAATCCCTTGACCCCGGAACTGGATGCTTACTATGGCATCAACCCCAAGGATAAGTGCTTCGGCTATGCCATTGAGCAGGGCATTACCACTTCCTGCCTGATTCCCGGCTCTGCCAACGTGGTGTGTGGCTGGGGCATGGCCTATAAATCCGCCGGGGAACACCGGTTAATCAAGGACCCGGTGGCGCTGAAAGCAGCCATGGGCATCAACCCCAAGGGCTGCTATGCAGCAAAGAAAATGGCACCCATGACCCGTATGGCCATCGCAAACCTGATGAAAAAGTACCTGCGGGACGTGAAGGACTACATGGCAAAGAAGGCTGCCGCCGGTGACGATGCCACGAAGCTCCCCCCCTATGACCTGGGGCTGGAACACGGCATCCCCGTGATTGAAAAAAAGATTCCGCTGAAGGTGCATTCCTATATGCACGACATGATGACCCTGCTGGAAATTGCCAAGGAATTTGACATTCTGGTGACCATGGATCACGCCCAGGGTGCCAGCGACTTTGCCGACGAACTGGCTGACCCCCATGTGAAGGGTGTGGTTTTTGGACCTACCTGTGAGCCGCTGTTCCCTGGCGAGGGCGGCAAACTGGACTATGGGTGCTGCAAGATGCTGGATGACCGGGGCGTGAACGTGGCGGTGATGACCGACGGCCCTGTGACCGCCATCAATATGCTGCTGTATGAAATCGGCGAGGCCGTCCGCAAGGGCATGGACCCGGTGCGGGCGCTGGGCATGGTCACGGTGAATGCCGCAAGAATTTTGGGCATTGAAGACCGGGTTGGCTCTCTGGCAGTGGGCATGGATGCCGATATTCTGGTGTGGTCGGCGCTGCCCTCCCTGGCGGCGGATGCCGTGCTGGAGCGGGTCATCATTGACGGCAAGACGGTTTTTGAGGTGACGAAATGAAAAAATATACATATCCCGCCTGCAAGACCGTGGATGTGACGGAGGACTGGTTCGGCGTGCACCTGCCCGACCCCTATGCCTGGCTCAAGGAAGCCAAGAGCAAAGAGGTGCTGGATTTTGTGGCGGCGGAAAATGCCTATACCGATGATTACTTTGACCGGACGGCGCTGGATCATAAAATTGCCCAGCTGAAAGCGGCGGCGCTGCCGCCCCTGCCTTCTTCCATCAGCCCCTTCCGGGACGGCTATGTGGGCACCTTCCACCGGGACGGATGCTATGTCAATGAAATCATGGACGACAAGCTCCACACCGTTGCCCCCTTCCCCCCGCTGAACGGGTATGAGGACTATGACCTGTTTCAAGTGCAGCCAGACCCCGTGGACAACCGGTACGTTGCCTGCATGATTCAAAAGCCCGGCGCACCCCGTCCCACCATCCTGGTGTATGACATGGAAAAGAAGACGGGGCTGTACAAAGCGGAGATGTGCTTCTCCTACTGCTGGAGCAAGAAAAACGGCTGCCTGTATGCTTCCTCCACGGAAAGCGACAGCGCTGCCCAGACCTGCCGCACCCGCTTTTTGAGCTATAATCCGGTCAGCGGTGAAGAAAAGGTGGTCTACTCCGATGACAGCAACTGCATCTTCGGCCAGGTGTACCCCTCCAGGGATGGAGCATATGTGGCGGCGCAGGTGTGCCAGGACTACAGCCTGGGCAACTGGATTGCCATCAACACCGCGACCGGCGAGCGCTTTGCGCTGACCAAGGAGCCGGTAGAGTGGTACTATGCCGATTCCATCGGGGACACCCACTATTTCGTCACGGTCACCGGCGCGCCAAACGGCAAGGTGATTGCCGTGACGAGTGACGGAAACGTGCTTACCGCCCTGCCGGAATCCGGCAAGGTGATTCTGAACAGTGCGTTCAGCCAGGACGGCAAGCTCTATGCCATCGGCAAGAAAGACGTAAGTGCCTGCCTGATAGAAGTAGCCAGCGGCAAAGAGGTTCCGCTGCCCGGCCGGTTTGCAGCCTTGAGCGAAGCGGGGGAGGGACGCGAGGGGGTTCTCATGCAGTATGAATCCTTCCTGGATGCCCCCCGGATTCTGGAATTTTCCAAGGGCAGCTTCCGCACCCTGCTGACTTCCAGCGAAGACAAGTGGGATGACCTGACGGCAGAGCAGCACTTCACCCCCTCCAAAGATGGCACGCTGATCCCTTATTATATTGTATACCGCAAGGATCTGGTGCGGGACGGCTCTGCTCCCGCTGTGATGTATGCCTACGGCGGCTACAATATGATGTCCGCCCCCTGGTATACCGAGATGGTCACCGGCCTGAACATTCCCAAGTGGGTGCAGGGCGGCGGCGTGTATGTCCACCTGAACATCCGGGGCGGCAATGAGTACGGCCCCAGGTGGCACGAGGACGGCATGATGATGACCAAGCGCCACTGCTATGAGGATTTCATCGCCATTGCCGAGCGGGTGATTGCGGACGGCTTCACCTCCAAGGGGAAAATTGGCATTACCGGCTGCTCCAATGGCGGACTGCTGATGAGTGCGCTGGTTACCATGCGCCCCGACCTGTGGGGCTGCGTCATTGACAGCGTGCCCCACACGGACATGATTCACTTTGCCGAGGATGACCGGGGCCCCATGTATATCACAGAGTACGGCAATCCCAGGGGAAGTGAGGAGATGTTCCGCTACCTTCTGAGCTACTCCCCCTATCATAACGTAAAGGCAGTGGACTATCCGCCCACCTACGTCCAGACCGGCGAGATGGACAACAATGTACCGCCCTACCACGGCAAGAAATTCGCAGCCAGAATGCAGGCTATGAATACTTCCGACAATCCCATCCTGCTGCGGGTGCTGGCGGAAGGCAGCCACGACCGGGGCAAGGGAGAGGTCTACTGGAAGACCATTGCAGAGATGCAGCTGTTTTTGGAACAACACTTGAAAGGATAACCGTTTGCTATGTTCAAGTTTACCGTGAAGCGAATCCTATTGATGATTCCTTCCGTAATCGTCATTACGCTGCTCACCTTCCTCATCATGGCCAATTCCTCCGGTTCTCCCGGTGCGATTGCCCTGGGCATCAAGGCAAAGCCGGAGGACATCGCTGCCTATAACCACGAGATTGGCTATGACCGCCCGGTGATGGTGCGCTATGGGGAATACCTGTGGAATCTGTGCCACGGCGACCTGGGTACCAGCTATAAAAATTCAAAAGTGTCCGTGACCACCACCGTCATGAGCAAATTCCCCATCACATTGAACCTGGCAATATGGGCGGTGTTCTTCTCCGCGCTGATTGGCATTCCCCTGGGGGTGCTGGCGGCGGTGAAGAAAGGCAGCATCTGGGACACGGGAACCACGGTGCTGTCGCTGATTCTGGCATCCCTTCCGGGCTTTTGGTTTGCATTGCTGCTCATGCTGCTGTTCTCCCTGAGGCTCGGCTGGCTGCCCAGCTTCGGCCTGGGCTCCTGGAAGCATTATGTCATGCCTCTGATTACCCTGGCGCTGCCCAGCAGCGCTTACATCGCCCGCATGGTGCGCATTACCATGATTCAGGAGCTGAGCAGCGACTATGTGCGCACAGCCAGAGCCAAGGGCGCTTCCCCCGTGCGCATTATCTTTATACACGTTCTGCGCAATGCGCTGATGCCGGTTATTACCACCCTGGGCATGAGCTTTGCGGGACTTTTGGGCGGCGCTGTTGTGTGCGAGCAGGTGTTTGGTCTGCCCGGGGTGGGACAGGCAATCCTCAATGCCATCAACTCGAAGGATGCCCCCATTGTGATGGGCGCAACGGTGATTTTGTCCCTGCTGTATATGGTAATCATGTTGGTAATGGATCTGCTCAACGCACTGCTCAACCCGAAAATCCGGGACAACATGGGCTAAGGAGGCTGCTGCAATGACAAAACACAGAAAAAAACAGCAGGATCGCCTGACAGCCGCCGCCGTTTCCGGCAAGCCCTTTGCCGATGCCTGGCGCAATTTTACGAGGCATCCGGTCAGCATGATTGCCATGTGCGTGCTGATTGTGCTGATTCTGACGGCGATTGTTTCCGGCTTTGCATTTGATTATGACAAGGACATTGTAGCCATTAACCCTGCCGAGCGGATGCAGGCACCCAATGCAAACCACTGGTTCGGCACTGATGACTTTGGCCGTGACCTGTTCGCAAGAATCCTGTACGGCTCCCGCTACAGCCTGTTTATCGGCATCACCGTCTCTGCAATCGCCATGGTGCTGGGAATGCTGATTGGTGCCAGCTGTGCTTACTTCGGCGGCGTTTATGATGCCCTCGTGATGCGCCTGATGGATGCCATCATCTGCATTCCCTCCATGCTGCTGATGCTGGCGCTGGCTGCCGCCTTTGGCAAGGGCATGAATGGCATCATTGCCAGCCTCATCATTGTCAACGTTCCCGGCTATGCCCGCATCATCCGCTCCATTGTGTTGGGTGTGGTGCATCAGGAATATGTGGAGGCTGCCGTGGCCTGCGGCACACCCCATTGGAAGATTATCCTCCGCCATGTGCTGCCCAACTGCTTCGGCCCCATTTTGGTGGATGTTCTCATGAGTGTTGCCGGAACCATCATGGCCGCCTCCAGCCTGTCCTTTTTGGGCATGGGCATTCAGGTGCCCGCACCGGAGTGGGGTGCCATGCTGTCCCAGGCCACAAAGTATCTGCAATCCCAGCCCTACCTCGCCATCTTCCCGGGCATGGCGATTCTCGTCACCAGCCTGACCTTCAATCTGATTGGCGATGGGCTGACCGATGCCCTCGACCCCAAAAATCGATGAAAGGAAGCCGCACATGAATCAGGATAATATTATCTCCGTCAAGGGGCTGCGCGTGGTGGTTCCCTTTAAGGATGGCTATCAGGGACATCCGGTGGACAGAATCGATTTTGACATTCCCAAGGGCAAAACCGTTGGCCTGGTGGGTGAATCCGGCTGCGGCAAGAGTATGACCGCCCGCTGTCTCATGCGCCTGTTGGATGAGCCGATTTATATAGAGGAAGGCAGCATCGAATTTGAAGGGCGGGATTTGGTGCGCTGCACCGAAAAGGAAATGCAGCAGGTGCGGGGCAGCAAAATCAGTATGATTTTCCAGGAGCCCATGACTGCCCTGAATCCCTCCATCACCGTGGGCAAGCAGGTGCGGGAGGCAATCCTCCTCCACGAGAAGATTGGAAAGGCCGAGGCCAAGCGCCGGGTGATTGAGATGTTCCACAATGTGGGCATCCCCGACCCGGAGGAACGCTACCGCTCCTACCCCCACCAGCTTTCCGGCGGACTGCGGCAGCGCATCTGCATTGCCATGGCCATGGTGCTGCACCCGGAATTTTTGATTGCGGATGAGCCAACCACTGCCCTGGATGTGACGGTGGAGGCACAGATTCTGGCGCTGATGAAGCATTTGCAGCAGAAGAACCACACCTCTATTTTGATGATTACCCACAACCTGGGCGTGGTGGCGGACATCTGCGATGAAGTAAACGTGATGTACGCCGGCCAGATTGTGGAGCACGCCCAGAAGGCGGAGCTGTTCCGCCATCCCGCCCATCCCTATACCCAGGGACTCATGAAGGCCGTGCCCCGCATTCACGGCGATAACCGGGGGGAGCTGTTCACCATCGAGGGCACCGTTCCGCCCCTGCGGGCGGAGCTGCCCGGCTGCCGGTTTGCCGAGCGCTGCCCCTATGCAACCCAGCAGTGCCGTACCCAGGCACCCCAGCTGCGGGATTTGGGAAACGGCCATCTGGTTCGCTGCTTCCGAGAGGAGGATTCCAAATGAGCAAGGTTCTTCTGAAAGCGGAGCACCTGAAAAAGTATTTCAAAAGTCCCCACGGCACGGTAAAGGCAGTGGATGATGTCTCCCTGGAAATTTACGAGGGTGAGACGCTGGCGCTGGTGGGTGAGTCCGGCTGCGGCAAGTCCACCCTGGGGCGAGTGATTCTGAACCTGATTACACCCACCTCCGGCACGGTCAACTTTGACGGCACGGACATTACCGCCCTGCACGGCAAAGCGCTGCGGAATATGCGGGCGCAGATGCAGCTGGTATTCCAGGATCCGTTCTCCTCGCTGGATCCTCGGTTCACGGTGGGGCAGATTATTGCAGAGCCACTGCAAAATATGGGACTTTCCAAGCAGGAGCAGCAAAAACGGGTGCTGGAGCTGATGGACAGAGTCAGCCTCCAGCCGGAGCATTACAACCGCTATCCCCACCAATTTTCCGGCGGACAGCGGCAGCGCATCGGCATTGCCCGGGCACTGGCTCCTAACCCCCGGCTGATTGTGTGCGACGAGCCGGTTTCTGCCCTGGATGTATCCATTCAGGCGCAGATTTTGAATCTGCTGAAAAAGCTGCAAAATCAGTCGAATTTGACCTATCTGTTCATTTCTCATGATTTGGCCGTGGTGCGCTATATCAGCGACCGGGTGTGTGTCATGTTCCTGGGGCAGATTTGTGAGCTTTGCAGTACGGTGGAGGCCTATGAAAAGCCGCTGCACCCCTATACCCGGATGCTGATTGACTCCGCCCCGGAGCCGGACCCGGATTTCCATCGGGAAGACCGGATGCTGCTGCAAGGGGAGCTGCCGAGTCCTGTCAATCCCCCGGCGGGCTGCCGCTTCTGTACCCGCTGCCCCTTTGCAACCGACGTGTGCAGAACTGTCCATCCTGAGCTGAAGGAATACACCCCCGGCCACTTCTGCGCCTGCCACCATCCTCTGGCAGAATAAAAACGGTACATCCCCAAAAAGGGTTTGTATAATGTAAAAAATGAAAGGTTGATGACAAATGAAAAAAGTACTTTCAATGCTTCTGGCTGTCGTTATGGTGCTGGCACTGGCCGCACCCTGCTTCGCAGCAGAGGCAGACCGCACATTGCGGGTCGAGGCCATTTTTACCTCTGAGTGGTTCAATCCTCTGGTCTACGGCAACACCGACAAGGTTGTGATGCACGCCCTGTTCGATACCCTGACGAAGTTTGACAACGATGGCAACGTCATCCCCGGCCTGGCAAAGAGCTGGGAGAAGGACGGCAACAAGGTTACCTTCCATCTGAATGAGGCATACTTCACCGATGGCAACCGCGTCAAGGCCAGCGATGTGGTGTTCTCCTTCAACACCATCTTGCAGGATACCCAGCTGAAGTACAACATGACCATGTGGGCTGCCGGCTGCGAGGCTGTGGACGATGAGACCGTTGTCTTCACCCTGACCAACTCCTACTGCCGGTATGAGAACTTCCTGGCAGAGCTGCTGTATGTGGTGGAGGAGGAGGGCTATGACCCCGATACCGACTGGGCTTCTCAGCCTCCTGTCGGTTCCGGCCCCTACATCTTCGAGGGACAGGACAACGCCCGCACCGTGAAGCTCACCGCCAACCCCAACTACTGGAACGGTGAGCCCGCCATCAAGAATGTGGAAGTCGTTGCCTGCATCGATGATGCCACCGCACTGATTGCCTTGCAGACCGGCGAGCTGGATATCGCCAGCCAGATTGGTAAGGCTGCCTACGCACAGACTGCCACCATGGACGGCGTGACCGGCGTTTCCTTCAACGGCTGGCAGAACAGCGGCCTGTTTGACTTCGTGGACGATGTCAACTTCCGTCAGGCTGTGTTCCATGCCATTAACCGGGACACTCTGGTTGCCATCTGCCTGGATGGCAACGGCGCTCCCTGCCAGGATTTGTTTGCTGCCAAGGTCTCCGGCAAGTACGCCGGTGCCGTTTCCTTCACCGGCTATGACCTTGACCTGGCCAAGGAGGAGATTGCGAAGTCCGAGGCTGACCTGAGCCGCGTGTACACCATCGAGGTGTATGATGCCGACTCCGCTGCCGCTGCCCAGTGCATCCAGGCTGACCTGGCTGTTATTGGCATCCAGACTGAAATTGTGGAAGAAGAAATCGGCACCTGGTATGACAACCTGATGGCCGGCAACATGGACTTCTCCATCGTTGCCATGGGCACCGACATGGTGGGCACCGAGGATATGCTGTCCATCTATGACCCCGATGCCGGTTATCCCCTGCCTGTCTCCGATGAGCTGATTGCCATGGTCAAGAACGTCCCCACCATCGTAGATGACGACGAGCGCTATGCCGAAGTGGTGAAGACCATTGAGCTGGCCGTTGAGGAGGCCGCATGGGTGCCTCTGTTCGATGCTCCCACGTACTATGCTTACAACAGCAATGTCAAGGGCACTGTTGATGTCACCGCTGCCACCTGCGTGATGTATGTGGGCGACATGAGCTTCGCTGACTGATATTTCCCTCCAACCCCCGACGCAGCACCCCCAGCGGGTGCTGCGCCAGGGGCGTATTTTTGTGGTTCGCCTTTCACGCGCTGCCCTTGTAGTAGACTGTTCTGACTAATAATTTACGAACAGCCAACGGTGATGCGCTTCTTGGCTTTTTAATCATGGAATGATTGCCACCGGCAATCATAATTT